>JAUQXG010000158.1 GCA_030834765.1 Lutispora sp. | reverse complement strand
CCTTTTGTTAATTCTGTTGCAGGTAAAAGATTTATTATGTAGTCACTTTTCTTAAAGATCTCTTCCATCTCCTGAGGTGAATATAATTGATCAACATACTCAATGACTTCATTGTTATGTTTTGTAGCTAAAACTTTCATACCTAAAAAACTAGCTTTTTTAGCAATTTCATTGCCAATACTTCCAAGGCCTAATATTCCAAGTGTTGCACCATTTATCTCATATTGAGGGACTGATCTTTCCCACTTTCCTTCTGCTTGGTTTAGAATCATCCTATGCCAGCTTCTAGCACACATGATCATAGAAGCTATCGCATATTCTGCCATATGTATTTTATGTATCCCTTTGCCGTTGGTAAGAATAATTTTTCTATTCTTTATTTCTTCAAGAGGTGCAGCTTCAACACCCGCACTTAAAAGCTGAATCCACTTCAATCTTTTCCCTTTATTTATAATATCTATATCACACTTAAAACCAATGTAAACTTCTGCACTTTCTATTTCTTGTTCCATTTCTCTTCGATTTTTACATATTACAAACTGAAATTCATTTTCATATCTTTTTCTGAGCTTATCTATTAAGTTTTCTGGGTAATTGTGATAAATTATTACCTTTCCCATATCATGCATACCTCCCTAAATAACATATTTTATTATTTAATTATATCATGGTTTCATCTATCAGATATATTTATTGATTGGCAATCATCTCAGAAGCCAGCAATTTACATGAAATTCATTATGTCAAATTAGTGTTTCTATATATATGCTATAGATATACCTTTTCAACTTAATAAATATAAAAGGGTATTCTTCATTGATATCGAATTAAGTTGGTGTGGAATTTTGTCATATCAGGAGGATAAACATATGAAATATGTTAAATATGGAAAGACGAATAAAGAAGTATCAGTTGTCGGTTTTGGAGGCCTTAGATTTGATTTAACTAAAAGCAATGAAGAAAATGCTGAGCTTGTCAAATATGCCTATGATAAAGGAATCAACTATTTTGATACAGCTCCAGGTTACTGTGATGATAGAAGTGAAGATATTTTGGGAGTAGCTTTCAGGCAACTTCTTAAAGAAGGGAAAAAAGATTTTTATATATCTACTAAAGGGAAGCCAACAGTTTATGATACCTCAGAAAAGGCTATCTCTGCTGTCAAAAAATCAATAAAGCGATTAGGTGTAGATAAGATTGATTTTTATAATGTATGGTGTTTAAGAAAAATGGAGCATTATGAGCTTGCCATGAAAAAAGGTGGCCAATATGAAGGCTTATTAAAATGCAAAGAAGAAGGCTTAATAGATCATATTGTTTTCTCCTCTCATCAGCCTGGAGATGAAGTTGTTGAAGTGCTTAATCAAAATAACTTTGAAGGCGTAACAATGGGGATTAATATTTTAAACTTTTCTTATAGATGGAATGGAGTAGATCATGCCTATAAAAACAGTTATGGAGTAGTTGCTATGAACCCACTAAGTGGAGGTTCAATACCAAATCATGAAAAAGAATTATCTTTTTTAGCTTCAAAGGGAGAAACAGCAACTCAGGCAGCTTTAAGATTTAATATAACTTGTCCGCAGATTACCATCACCCTTGTTGGTTTTGGAAGCAAAGAGGATATTGATGATGCCTGCAAAATTGCTGATACAGGAAAAATATTTAATGATGATGATATAAATGAATTAAAAAATAAGCTTGGAAAAGATATGAATGAGATTTGTACAGGCTGCGGATATTGTAAGGAATGCCCAATGGAAATAAACATACCTGGCTATATGCTATTGTATAATGAAAAGCAGATGTTCAAAAAAACAAATGAAGAAATGATCGACTTGGTTTATGGATTAGAATACTGGAATTATTCATCAAATACCAAGAAATTTGCTGCTGACTGTATACAATGTGGTAAATGCCAAGAAGAATGTACACAACACCTTTCTATTATGGATAGATTAAGAGAAATAGCTTACTGGGAAGAAAAAGGTACGAATACAGTAATGATATAAATTATAATATCAAATCACTAAATCTAGCAGACCTTTGGAGTCTTGCTAAAAGTAGAAATCAATGATTACAAATTCGCCATTGCTAAATAGAAGGCTCTTTTCGTAAAGGTACTTTTAATGTATGTTATACTATATTTAATAGTAGTTCTGATGAAATAAGCGACTACTTAAAAGACATCAGGGAAACACGTTATGCTAAAGGTGCTTACTGTCTACATTATATAGCAGGCGGTGATGACACTTCGTAAAATATGGTTGAACAGTGAGGTGAAGTGATATACAACAATTTTTGATTAATGAATTTGGTCAAAGTTTTGGGAATAAGATTTATGATTTGCAACAAAGAAAACTACAGACAATACTCAGTTTGACAACAGGAAAAAGTATTAATCAGATGCGAACACTGGAGAAAACAATTCTTCCGAAGATTTCATTGTATAAGGTTTTGCAAGAAGAATCTGTTGAGCAAAAAAAGTCATATGATACAATTGAAAAGTATATGTTTACTATTGTAGGACCGAAACTCAATAAACAGTATTCAATGCTTGAATTCGTGCCTGGGTACTTTTATATTTTTAGAAATATAATGGCAAATACAATTAATAAAAGTGATAACTGGATGACAGAAATTATAAAAAATGACAGCAAATCAGTAGAATATAATATAATAAAATGTCTCTGGTATGATGCATGTGTGGAGAATTATTGTCCTGAACTTTGTAAGATTTTTTGTGATGTGGACCATATCATTTATAATTCAATGAAAAAAGTAAAGTTTAT
>JAUQXG010000157.1 GCA_030834765.1 Lutispora sp. | reverse complement strand
CCGCACATAAAAAAGTGTGCCTCTGCAATATCATCACATTTTCCGTCTAATATTTCTTTAAAACCCTTTATGGTTTCCTTCAGCGGAACATACTTCCCTTTTATTCCTGTAAATTGTTCTCCAACTGAAAATGGTTGGGATAAGAACCTTTGTATTTTTCTAGCCCTGCTTACGATGAGCTTTTCTTCATCGCTTAGTTCATCCATACCCAGTATGGCTATAATATCTTGAAGCTCTTTATATTTTTGCAGTACTTTTTGAATAGAGGTAGCAACATTATAATGCTCTTCTCCCACTATGTTGGGATCTAATATCCTTGATGAAGATTCAAGTGGATCCACCGCAGGATATATACCAAGCTCAACTATTTTCCTCGAAAGGATTGTCGTTGCATCAAGATGGGCAAAAGTTGTTGCAGGGGCAGGGTCTGTAGGGTCATCTGCCGGCACATATACTGCCTGAACCGATGTAATGGAACCCTTTTTTGTTGACGTTATGCGCTCCTGAAGGGCGCCCATCTCTGATGCTAACGTTGGCTGATATCCTACAGCACTTGGAACACGACCTAGAAGTGCGGATACCTCGGCACCTGCTTGAGTAAACCTAAAAATATTATCAATAAAAAGGAGTACATCTTGTCTATACTGATCTCTGAAATATTCTGCTACTGTTAAGCCTGTTAGTGCAACTCTCATTCTTGCTCCTGGAGGCTCATTCATTTGCCCATAGACGAGAGCAGTCTTATCTATAACGCCTGACTCTTTCATCTCAAGCCAAAGATCATTTCCTTCACGAGTTCTCTCTCCTACACCAGTAAAAACAGAAAGTCCTCCATGGAGCTTGGCAATATTATTAATAAGCTCCATAATAAGAACAGTCTTTCCTACTCCGGCACCCCCAAAAAGTCCAATCTTTCCACCCTTTTGATAAGGACATAAAAGATCTATAACCTTTATACCTGTTTCAAATTGTTCGCTGGAGGTTACCAAGTCTTCAAATAATGGTGCATCTTTGTGTATAGAGTCATACCTTTCCGCTTCTATCTCACCTGCTTTATCTGTAGGTGCTCCAACCACATTCATTATTCTTCCAAGGACACCTTTTCCTACAGGTACTTGTATGGGATGCCCTGTATTTAGTGCCTCTAAGCCTCTTCTAAGTCCTTGGGTAGCAGACATTGATATACATCTTACTGTATCATTGCCTATATGCTGTGCAACTTCTGCTATAATTTCTCTATCATCTGCTTTAATCTTTATGGCATTGTAAAGAGCAGGTCTATCTTCACTGCTAAATTTAATATCTATTACGGCTCCTACTATTTGTATGATGTATCCAATATTATTCATCTTTTCCTCTCCCTGCAGCTCTGCTGCATAAAAATCAAATGGATAAAAGCGAAAGCTTTTTCAAACTTTCACTCCATTCTACTTCAATGCCTCTGTTCCACCGACTATTTCTGATATCTCATTAGTTATTGAGGCCTGCCTTGCTCTATTATAATGCAGTGTCAAATCATCTATCATCTTAGAGGCATTCTCGGTGGCAGCACTCATTGCTACCATTCTACTGCTTTGTTCGCTTGCAAGTGAATTTGCAAAAGCAAAGCTAAGCCATCCGCTTATATACTTAGGCATCATATTATTTAACACTGCATCAGAAGATGGCTCAAATTCATAACGATAGTCATTATAATCTGTTTTTGCAATCTCTATAGGCAAAAGCTTTTCATAAGTCGTGTTAAATTGCAAAGATGATATAAACTCTGTATAAACAAGCACTACTTCCTCAACTTCTCTAGCTTTGTATTTATTTAAAATAACTTTTGTTATTTCATCGATATCTTGTGTATCCGCTTTCTCCATAAAGTTATCAAAGCTTGAGATTATTTTATATTCTCTTTTGCTAAAATAGGTGCTGGCTTTTACTCCAATGGTAATGATTTGCGAAGCTATACCTTCCATAAGGGAAACTGCTTCTTTTATCACGCTTGTGTTATAGCTTCCGCATAATCCTTTGTCAGAGGTGATTACAATATATAAGACTCTATTAGAACTTCTTTTTCTTGTATATATACTTTGTGAACTCCCTCCGAATTCTCCAATGTATCCAGTGACAATGTCTTTAAACAAACTGTCTAATGCTTCTTTGTAAGGCATTATATTTTCCATACGATCTCTTGCTTTCTTCAGCTTTACAGTTGCAATAAGATTCATCGCTTTTGTTATTTGCTGGGTACTTGTTACGCTTTTTATACGAAGCTTGATATCACGAAGTCCTGCCATTCTAACCCCTTCCTGCAGCTTTGCTGCACCGAAATCAAGTTTAAAAGATGAAATCTTTTAAACCCGTCATCACTCCGTTTTCTTTTTAAAGATTTCCTTGAAAGAGTTTACGGCTCCTGCAAGCTTTTCTTCTATCTCTTTACTTAAGTCTTCTGTTATTTTTATTTCTTTTGCGATATCATGATATTGTTCTTTTATAAATTGAATTAATCCAGCTTCAAAAGATCTTATAT
>JAUQXG010000156.1 GCA_030834765.1 Lutispora sp. | reverse complement strand
AGATGTTATTAATAATAATGATATTGCCTTAAACCTTCTTTGCATTACATATCCCCCCACTAACTACTTTATATGAACTTTGACAGTTGCATTCATTCCAGGCATCAATGACAAGTTTTCATCATTTACTATACCAATTTTTACAGGTATTAATTGAACTACCTTTGAATAAGTTCCACTTGTACTCAAAGAAGGGAAGGCCGAAAATGTAGATTGTGTTGCTTGCCCTATTTGAGTCACATAGCCTGCAAATTGTTTGTTTTTATAGGCATCTATGGTAATATCTACTTTCTGTCCAGGACTTATCTTGAATATTTCTGTTTCTTCTATATTTGCTCTGATATAAATATTTGAAACATCAGCAATGATTGCAGCCTCCATACCAGGTGAAAGCACCTGCCCTTTTATCGTAGTTGTTTGTATCACTTTACCATCAATAGGAGATTTAATCTCTGCTTTAGATACACCTGAATTAGCGGTATTACTTAAAGCCTGCGAATTAATTTGGCTGTTGCTGACCATCATGCTTGTATCTTGACGACCTAGCACTTGCCCTACCTTTACGATCTCGCCTTCCTTTATATCCCAGGTAACAACCTTTCCCGTAATTTCCGGTGTAACGGTAACAAAATTAGCAGTAACTTGTGCATTTTCTGTTGTGAAAAAATTCTGACTCTGATTGTAGTAATAGTATAGTGCATAGCCACCACCTAACAAAGCCAAAACAAGTATAAGCAATAATATCCCTTTAAGCTTTTTCATTTTTAATGCCTCCCTACAGCTATGCTGCATAAAATTAATTTGATAAAGGCCATAGCCTTATTCATCATTGTTGTTATAAAATTTTATTTATTCCAGCTTGCTAAAAATAGCACGGAGCTCTTCTAAAAGCTCATTCATTCTTTCTGCATCTTCATCCTCAAGTACCTCTAGCTTTTTTATCATATGCCCCTTTACAATTCCTTTATATTCATCAGAGTATTCCAATCCCTTTGGCGTTATTTCCAAAGTGACTATTCTTCTATCCACGGAATCAAAGTCTCTTTGAACCAACCCCATTTTTATTAATTTATCTGCCATAACAGTAAGATTGGATTTCGGAATCATCATCTTCTCACTGTAATAGTTCATAGGTTTTTTTCCTTCTTTTTCAATATGATGTAAAAGTCCAAATAATTGCTTGGATATTTCACAATTGGGGAAGGATTTCATAATCCTTTTAAACATAAAAGGTACAAAGCTAATAATGTTTTCAGCTAATTTTTCTTTTTGCAGTTTAAACACCTCCATTATTTTATATATTTATTCGTATTTTAGTTATTTATAACGTTACTATATATAACATTTATAAAAAGTAACTATTTTATATAGTAACATTTAGGATGCTAAAGCGCAATAGTAAAAAATATGGCGCATTTTTCCAACCAAAAATGGCGAATTTCTGATTTTTATATAACCCCATAGCTGTAAGCTCAATTTAACTATTCGTGATTCATATTCTTTACATTTTGTGCAGAAATATCATATATGATATAATAAAAGAAATATTTGGAATAATTATAATGATGTATAGAATCATACCAAAGATAATTAAGGGGACTATATTATATAAATAAGAAAGGGGATAAAAAATATGAAATTAATCGCAGTAGGCGATATAGCGCCTGATTTTAGTTTGAAGGATAATCACGAGAAGCTTATCAAATTATCAGACTACAGAGGTCAAAAGGTATTGCTCTCATGGCACCCACTTGCATGGACTGGAGTTTGCACAGATCAGATGAGAGCGCTGGAAGTAAATTTTGAAAAATTTCAAGAACTAAATACAGTGCCTCTTGGCTTTAGTGTTGATCCTGTGCCATGCAAAAAAGCATGGTCTGCAGTTTTAGCTATCACCAAGGTAAGTCTACCATCAGATTTTTGGCCTCACGGAAAAGTAGCTCAAGATTATGGAATATTCATTGAAAAGATTGGAATGTCTGAAAGGGCTAATATTATCGTTGATGAAGAAGGTAAGGTTATATGGGTCAAGGTTTACCCGATGAGTCAATTGCCTGATATCAATGAGGTTTTTGAGGTTCTGGCAGGTAACCTATAGTTAATAACTGACTTAAGAGATTTATATATCTTTGCAACAAAAAATCCACTAATAAAATTATTAATTGGAATAAAAAAGCAGAGGGATTCTGGCAAATACCAGAGTCCCTCTGCTTTTTTACAAAGTACTATTTCACCTTTTTAAGTACATAGTAACTAGGTTTCATACCTCTATATACATAATCCCCACTTTTCCATTCATAGAACATATATCTTTGTCCATTGATTTCCTCAATCTCACATTTACTTGCAATTTTATATTTTTGACTTAATACTAAGCCTTTGGTCCATGTTATTGAGGAGTCCGAATATGTTTCTGATGTTATCGTGATAACAAGTTTACCATTTTCCCCAAATTCTAATCCTTTAAGAAATAAATCATCATTCAGCCAATTTTCTAATCCTGGCCTGTAATGTTTTATATCTTTTACAAAACCTACACTCTCCCATTTACCTTTCATATCAGCATCATCGATAAACGGGTAATCT
>JAUQXG010000155.1 GCA_030834765.1 Lutispora sp. | reverse complement strand
TATAGTTTAAAATATTGAGATGAGTTCAAATCCTTCTGAAAGAAATATTGCATTTATAAGAGGACTGTCGCAAAACGAAATTTATATACAACATATAGTTTGTTTAACTATAAAGCATTCTATATGTTGTATGATTTTTATGTTGTGCAACAGCCTCTTTTATTATGGGCTTTAGCCTGTTGAGCTCACAAAGCATGCGAAACAATAAACTATCTGCTATGGGGGTGGGGACAAAAAGTTATACAAAAGTGTGAGAGGTTGCTGAATAAACTAATTATTCAGCTCCTACTCGATTTATCACCGGAAACATAGGAGATATTTATTTGTTGTATGATATAATAGGTTAATCAACAAGGAATAAACGATAAAGGCGGTAAAGTTTTGTGAAAAGTGGCCTTAAGATTATATGGATAGTAATGGGATTACTACTTTTTTTAAATACAATAATAATGGCTGTAATAACAAACTTTAATTCTGGAATTGTTATTGCTTTAGGCGTATCATTGACTATCTCTTTTTATGGGTTGTTAATGGATAGACTTTATAAAATCAAGTGGCTTAACTATACTACTTTACTTGGATTTGCCATCATGCTGAGTGTCATGCTTTTCATCGCTGTTTACGGTAAATATAATAATGTTTCCTATAAGGAAGATGCGGTCATAGTGCTTGGTGCCGGCATAAGAGGTGAAAATGTTACGCTGACTCTCGCACACAGGTTGGATAAAGCTGTTGAATATATGGAAAGAAATCCCGATGCAATTATTGTAGTATCAGGTGGACAAGGCTCTGGGGAGGATATTCCGGAAGCACTTGCCATGGAAAGATATCTGTTAAAGAAGGGAATTCCTGAAGAAAAAATTATAAAGGAGCAAACTTCAACTTCAACATATGAAAATTGTTTGTTTTCAAAAGAACTGATGGATAACTATTTTAATAGGCCATATAAAATAGTTATCATAACAAATGATTTTCATATTTACAGGGCTATTCAGATTTCTAAAACAGTAGGTCTTAATAGTACCCACTATGGTGCTAAAACCGAATGGTACACTGTACCGGTTAACTATATAAGAGAATGTGCCGCAGTAGTAAAAACTTGGCTGCTGGGTGCTAAGTGAAAAGAATGATACATAGGTGAATCGCTATAGAAAGCAGGGGTAAAGGTGAATTATTGTGAAGATATTATAAAACACATAAAAGGAATCAAAGAAAATTTAGATAACAATATATATTGTTCCGCAGAAGAATTAGAAAGAGATTTTGACACAGCTATGAAGTTAACCGGTATAAAAATAAATGCTATGGAATATGACAATTTAAATGATATATTTAGGGTTCAAGAATTTCTTATGGATGAAGTATATAAGATTCATGAGAGGGAAAATGATTTAGTGAATGCAAAGCTTTTTCATGAAAATTTAAATATAAAAGAAATAAATGAACATCTTAATGATGGTAAAAGGGCATGCAATATCTATTCATTTAATGAAAGCGGATATGATTATTTTTTAATTGGAGACATACATTCAGATACTGTAAGCTTGAAAAGAATACTTCAAATTTCTGATTTTTTTTGTAATGTTGTTGAAAAGAGGAAGAAACGGCTTATTTTCTTAGGTGATTATGTAGATAGAGGTAAAGCACATATTAAAACAGTAGAGTATATATTAGCGTTGAAATTTCTTTTTCCTGATCATGTATATTTGCTAAAGGGCAACCACGATGACGGAGTTTTGGTTGAAGATAAAATCAAGCTATGTGTTGGAAAACCGGATAATGAGAGTGATGAAGATTATTTTCTTTTATATCTGGACAATCTTTTAAAGAATCATCATGAACGAAGGCTTCGCATCATAAATGCATATTTAAGCTTTTTTAATAGTTTATGCAATATTGCATTTGTAAGTAATCAAAGAGTGAGTTTATTGGCTGTACATGGAGGCATACCCAGGCCGAGGAAAGATGATTTCAAATATTACAGCTACATTCATAGCATATCTGATCTTACAAACACTCAGATAATAGATACTATGAATAAAAATATATGTAATAATATGCGCTGGAGTGATCCTTGTGATGGGGAAGATGACCTT
>JAUQXG010000154.1 GCA_030834765.1 Lutispora sp. | reverse complement strand
CGCATGGTTGAATATGGTTTTCAAATTATTTTCTTCATTCAGATGCTCGATTTCTAAGGTTTTTAATTTTGTAATATCACGAAATACTACTACAACACCGTTCGTAACCTCACTTGAATCTCTAATTGGAGAGCAGCTGGCTGAGATATACTTGTGGATGCCATCCTTTGTTATAATAATAGAATTATTCTCAAGTCCAACCATCGTATCAGCTTTAAGAACTCGAGCGATGGGGCTTTCTAATCGCACTCCTATATCTGACTTAAAAACCGGAAATACTATATTAAAATCTTTGCCATAGGCCTCATTCGCCTTCCAGCCTACTATATTTTCTGCCGCAATATTCATATATATTATTTTACTGGTAAGATCAACTGAGATAATCCCATCACCCATACAAGACAAAATAGTATCTGTAAAATTATGACTTTCTCTAGTTAACTTTCTTATGGGCATTGTTAACCACCTTTGCTTTCTATAATCTAATGCTAATTTACTGAATATTTAAATTAGCTCCTAGTTGAACTTACCTCAGCATAGTGTATATGAGTTGGGCAATGTTGCTTAATGAAGTTTGCTTTTCCACCGCCCCTATATTAAAAGCAACCTTTGGCATACCATAAACTATAGAAGATGCCTCATCTTGCCCTATGGTTCTTGCGCCTTTTCTTTTCATTGAAAGAAGCCCTTTTGCCCCATCATAGCCCATACCAGTAAGTATCACTCCTATAGCATCTGTCCCTGCCTCTTTTGCCACTGATTCAAGAAGAATGTCAACTGAAGGGCAATGTCCATTTACTTTATTACCCTCAAAGCATTCTACTTTATATTTGTCACCTATTCTCCTAATTTTCATATGCTGATCTCCAGGAGCTATCAATACTCGTCCTTCTTCAATCCAATCACCTGTCCTAGCTTCTTTCACATCCAGATTAGTCGAATTATTAAGTCTTTCGGCAAACATAGAAGAGAAAACAGGAGGAATATGTTGTACAATAACAATTCCAGGTATACTTTTAGGTAATGATTTTAGAATGCTATAGATAGCCTCAGTTCCTCCAGTTGAAGCACCAATTGCGATCACTTTTCTGATTTCTGTATTAGAATTGCCACCAGCATTAGAATTATTGTAAATCTTTTTCGAAAGATTCTCTGCTTTCCAATGGGACACCTTAGCAGTAGAAGCGATCTTCACCTTTATTATCATCTCATTAATAAAGTTTTCCACACTATTTACTGAACTTACATCAGGTTTGGCTACAAAGTCAACTGCTCCTGCATTCATTGCATCAAACACTGTTCCACTAATGGTACTTACTACAATGACAGGTAAAGGATATTGAGGCATAAGCCTTCGGATAAACTCGATACCACTCATTTTAGGCATTTCTACATCACAAGTCATAACATCAGGCTCGTATTTAATAATCTTATCCCTTGCATCAAAGGGGTCATTTGCTGTAGCTACTACCTCTATATTTGAATCAGATGAAATTCCTCTAGATAATATTTCCCTAAATACCATGCTATCATCTACTACCAGCACCTTTATTTTTCTCCTAAGCTGCATCCTATCACCTCACTAGATTCAATCCTATTCCTTTCTGTATACTGCTGGCATAACGTACTTATATCTTGTGTCTTCCCGGATAAGCGATTCTGAATGTCCAATAAACAAATAACCTCCTCGCTCCGTTAAGTCATAAAATTTATTGACCAATTTGCGTTTCGTCTGGGCATCAAAATAAATCATTACATTTCTGCAGAAAATCCCATGGAATTTTCGTTTAAAAGGAAAGACTTCATCCATGAGATTAAATTTTCTATATATCACTTCATTTCTTATCTTATCGATAAGGACAGAATCTTTGTCTCCATTTTTTTTAAAATAATTAAGTTTCCAATTAGAAGGAAGAGCCGCTATCTCCTCATTACTGTATATTGCTTTTGTTGCTGTTTCAAGCACCTTACTTGAAATATCAGTAGCCAATATCTTTGAATCCCAGTAATTTTTTTCTTTTCCGAAAAATTCGTCTATAATCATTGCCAGGGCATAGGGTTCTTCCCCAGTAGAACATCCTGCACTCCATATTCTCAAATCCTTGTCCTTCAGCACGCTTCTAAGGTAGGTAAGCACTTTATCTCTGAAATAAGAAAAATGATCTGCCTCTCTCATAAAGAAGGTATGATTTGTAGTAATCTTATTTATTAGAGTAGCTGCTGCCTCTCCTGTTTTATCCAAAAGAATATACTCATAATATTCAGAGAAGCTTGTAAAGTTATTTTGTATGAGTACATTGTAAAGTCTGCCTGTTACCAAAGCTTTTTTTTCCTCTTTCAAGTTGATCCCATAATTAGCTTTAATATATGCTGCCAATTGCTCAAATTCCTTATTTGTAATTTTAAGCACATAGCCACCTGCCTTTAAAAAGGAGAGGGAGCCTTTAGGCTCACCACATACCCTAAATTTTATTAGTACTTGCCAAATTCCTTATCACTTAATACAATCTTTGATTTTGTGGCAGCTACCTCACTATAAGAACCTTCCATAGAATTTGAATAAGGCTTTTTCTTTTCAGACATATTTTCAAGCATTTTCAAAATTTCAGGACTGATCTCATCCTTACCGTAAGATTTAGTATCTTGCTTAAGCTTAAATTTACCAACCATTTCTTTTAAGAGCTCGGCTTGTCCTGAAAGCTCTTCACTTGCTGCTGCACTCTCTTCTGAAGTTGCTGAGTTCGTCTGTACAACCTGTGATACCTGCATAATTCCCTGGTTAATCTGTGCGATACCTGTAGCCTGCTCATTAGAAGCAACCGCAATATCATTTACAAGATTAGCTACTTTTTCAACTCCATTTACTATTTCGTTGAGAGCCTCCGCAGTATCCCTTGCTATCTTGGTACCGCCTTCGACCTTCTTTATTGAACCTTCAATCATATCTGTTGTCTCTTTTGCTGCATTTGCTGAACGTGCAGCTAGGTTTCTTACTTCTTCCGCTACTACTGCAAAACCTTTCCCATGCTGACCAGCCCTTGCAGCTTCAACTGCGGCATTTAGTGCAAGTATGTTAGTTTGGAATGCAATTTCATCAATAACTTTTATAATCTTTGAAATATTAGAAGAAGATTCATTAATTTCTTCCATGGCTTTTAGCATTCCTTTCATCTGGTCATTACCCTGAACTGCATTTGATTTAGCATTTTCAGCTAGCACATTTGCTTGATTGGCATTTTGCGCATTAAGTTTTGTTTGGGAAGATATTTCCTCAAGGGAAGCTGTCAATTCTTCGATTGAGCTTGCCTGCTCTGTAGTTCCTTGTGAAAGCGCTATACTTGAATCAGACACTTGATTAGAGCCTGCTGCAACTTGCTCAGCAGCCGTACTTATATTTGACATAACATTACTAGTGCTGTATACCATTCTTTTAAAGGCTTGTCCCAAAATTCCTACTTCATCTTTTGTATCAATATCTATGGTTACATCCAAATCTCCATCTGCAATCTTATCAGCGACTCCTACAAGTAGTTTAAGCTGTTTGCTTATGATATTTGCAACAATTAAACCAAGACTTATGGCAAATCCTATGCTTATTAGAATTACAATAATCATTATAGTGGTTTGACTTTTAAAGTTAGCAGCGTTTTCTTGAACTGTTTCTTTTGCAAGCTTTGTATTATAATCAACTAATCTTTGCAATTCCTCATCGGTTTTTACTCTTGCTTCTGTAACTTTATTAAGCATAGCTAAAGCCTCATCATATCGCTGACTCTTAATCATTTCCAGGTTTTCATCACGAACATTCCTATAGGATGCTAAACTGTTCATTACATTAGCATAAAGAGTCCTATTCTCCTCATCATTTTGAATGGTACTTTCGTATTTAATCAATAGCTCATTGCTATTCTGCACTAATTTATTGATCTCATCAAATCTCATCTGAAACTTACTTGGGTCTTTCTCGTAAACAGCTAATAATTGATTGGCACGAACATTCTGCAACGCAGTTTGAATTGTTGTAAGATCCTGAGCAGGTAAAAAATTGTTATTATACATATTTTCACTTTTATTATTGATGGCGCTCATATTGCTGACACCCACAGTTCCAACTATACCTGTAAAAATTGCAAGAATGATAAAACAACCTATTAATTTTGCACGAATTTTCATATTGTAAAACCACTTCATGATTAACTCTCCTTTACAATTAAATTTGGGTTCGTTTTTTATAGCGGCTATGATATTTATACTCTCCCTTAATATGACAAAGGATTTAAAATCGATTTTTATAAGGTCTCATTTAAACCTTCCAATTCGCCCTCTGCAAGCAGTTTTTCACAATCAAGCAGCAGCTTTACATCATTTCCAGCTTTACCGATTCTTTTTATGTATCTATTTTGAAAACCCTTATTCATTGGCGGAGGTTCTACAATGTCTTGTTCTGGAATAGTAAGCACTTCTGAAACGCTATCGACAATCAATCCTACAGATATATCCTTTATATCAACTACAATTATACAAGTCCTATCATTATATTCCCTTGGCTCTTTTTTAAAACGAAGCCTGACATCCATTACTGGGATTATCTTACCTCTTAAATTGATTATACCTTTCACATATTCAGGGAGCTCTGGTATCTCTGTTATGGCCTGAATCCCTATAATCTCAATAACATATTTGATTTCTATACCATAGCTTTCTTTGCCTAAGAGGAAAGTTAAAAACCTACCTTTTTGAGTGTCTTCCTCCATTTCTATAGCATTTTCAACTATATCTGTCATATTTATGTCCATGCTGAACAAGCTTCGCTTGTTTTTGTTGCACTAAGACGAACTTTGCTCGTCTTGCGATTGAAATATCTAGCATGGACCCGTCACCTCCCTTATATTTTTAAATAATTTCTTTCAGACTTACAGCCTCCTTCCTTTTTATCATTATTATATTTGTAGACTTTTACTCTTTGTATCATATCCTTGCTTCTTAAAAATTGATTAATCCCCCACTATCAAGAATCAGGCTGATGCTTCCATCTCCCAGTAATGTACAGCCTGCAAGTCCTCTGATCTTCTTCAAGCGACGAATATACTCAGGTAATGCTTTTACTACTACTTGCTGTTGTCCCAAAAGTTCATCTGCAAAGATACAAATGGCTTCACCATCTTGTTCAACCATAATGATTATTCCTTCAGGAATATTTCTAATGCTATTCCTTATTCTATATAGTTTATGTAATCGAAGTATAGCGTAACATTGACCTCTTACCATAATCATTTCATTGCCATCAGGATCAATGATAATATCTCTTTCCTTTGGTTTGAAAGATTCCTTAATAGAGATGGTGGGTATCGTATAACGGGATTTTCCAACCCTTATATTCATCCCATCTATAATTGTCAATGTCAATGGGATTTTTAACATGATGGTCGTTCCTTCATTTGGATTGCTGTCTATTAAAACTGATCCACCAATGGCTTCCACACCTTTGGTTACTACATCCATGCCTACACCACGTCCAGAGAATTCAGATACACGATCTTTCGTGGAGAAGCCTGGAAGAAATATAAGATTGAATATTTCTTTGTTGGTCATATCAGCTTCATCCTTGTGAATCAGATTATTCTCTCTTGCCTTGTTGAGAATTATTTCCTTATTCAATCCTCTGCCATCATCTTTTACAATAATAAGGACATCACTTCCGGCATTTTTTGCTTCTAAAGTAATAGTCCCCCCTTGAGGCTTGCCTTTTGCAAGCCTTTCTTCAGGAAGCTCAATTCCATGATCAAGGGCATTTCGTACCAAATGCATCAGTGGATCAGAGATATGCTCCATTATAGTCTTATCCACTTCCGTTTCTTCGCCTATGATCTCAAGCCGTACTTCTTTGTTTAATTTTTTGCACATATCACGTACTATTCGATGCATTTTATGGAAAGTAGTTGAGAGAGAAACCATTCTGATAGACATTACCATGTCCTGCATTTCGCTGGTAATTTTGCTTAGCTGCCTTGCAGCCTTGTGAAAGCTATCCAGTTCCAACCCTTTCAAATCAGGATTTTGTATAACCATGGCCTCGGCGATGACCATCTCTCCCACAAGATCCATAAGTTTATCCAACTTATCTACGCTAACATTGATAATACTCTGTTGTGCAGAAGCAGATTGAATTTCTTTGTCCTGTTCCTGCAGCTTAGGCGCTTTAATGGGATATTCATCTACTACATCTTGCTTTATTTTAGAAAATTCCCTGAACTCATCATCATTTTCTGATTGGATTAGCTCTAAATCTTTCAGAAATATAATCTTCATGAAAAATTCATGCATGTTCTCATAGGAATAATCTGTCTTAAAGTATATCTGAAAGCCTTCTCTTCTTATGACCTCTATACTATCATCGTCGTCAATAATATCCTCAGGAATATAGAGAACCTGGTCTGTGATCTCTTTAAGGTTGTGAATAACAGTATAAGCACGGATATTTTCCATTTCACAACCTTCTTCAAAATGTATCACTGCTTTAAAGGCATTTCTGTGTGCATAAGTTTTAGATCTATCTTGACTTATATAATACTGATATTTTTTGCTGTCAACCTTTTGTGTATTCTCTAATGATGCAGTAGAGGTATCTCCCTGCTTTAAGGTTAACAAAAAGTCTTTTATGCTATTTATTAGTGCAGAAGCACTTCCATCAGCATTATCGCCGCTTTTGATCTTCTCCATTTCTACTTTTATGAAATCAATACCTTCTAAGACTAAGTCAGAAAGAGCAGAGCAATCAATATGACGTGGTTTTTTTTCACGAAGGAAGAAGAATAAATCTTCAATAGAGTGAGCAAGAGTTGAAATATTGTTAAAGACCATCATAGCAGCTGATCCTTTTATGGTATGCATGATGCGAAATATCTCATTAATTGCAGCAGGTGTATAACAGCTTGATTTTTCGCTGGTTAATATGGATTGCTCAAGCTGTTCAATGAGTTGTGTGGTTTCAAATATAAATATATCGAGCATTGGCTCGTTTGAATTTTTACTCGACACTTTGCCCATCTCCTTTAGTTTCACAAGCTTACGTTTCTAATACCTTATTTAAAGTTTGCACAATATGATCTTCTTTGATGGGTTTTACAATAAAGGATTTAGCTCCTTGCATAATAGCTTCTTTTACCATTACATCTTGTCCCATTGCAGAAACCATAACAACTTTCGCACTGGGGTCAAGTTCTTTAATAATCTTTAATGCATCGGTACCTGACATTTCAGGCATCGTTATATCCATAGTAACTATATCAGGCTTTGTTTCTTTATACTTCTTAATACATTCAATCCCATTTTTAGCCTCTCCAACAACTTCAAATCCATTCTTTTCGAGTATGGTTTTGATAGCCAATCTCATAAAAGCTGCATCATCCACGATAAGTACCTTTTTCATTTTTTCTTCACTCTCCTAATATCATTATCTCTACACCCTGCTAAAAGCTGTTAGAGTCATTTCGAGAGTTGCCTGAGTTCTTTCTCTCAATGAAAACCTTCGATTATCAAGTCTCCATTTAAGGCATAGCTCCCGACAAAAACCAGATATTATAATTGATAAGTTTTCACTGTCCACATCAGGACATATCTGACCAGCTGTTTGCGCAGCTTCAATCAATTGTTTTATATAGCTAGCATGATTGCTTAATATACTCTTAATTTTATCTGTAAGTTCAGGGTCATATCTTAAAACATCAAATATATGCATTATTGATGTTACAGCTGGATAATTCTCATAGTATTCAATATTTGAATTGATAAAGTATATGATAGCTTCCTTTGGGTCAAGCTTTTTAAATTTAGTTGATTGGAAAATGTCATCATCGAATTTGGAGAAATGATCTAATACTGCAATAAGCAGATCGTTTTTATTTTTGAAGTGTCGGAAAAGAGTAGCTTCTGACACATCTTGCCTTCTGGCAATTTCCCTAGTAGATAACCTTTGTATGCCAAGCTCATCTATAATTTCTATTGCGGTTATAATAAGCCTTTCTTTTCTATGCAACATATTATTTTCCATATAACACCACCACCCGAAGTAATCGATTACACCCATCATTATAATTGGTAATAATTTCTTTGTCAATATTTGCTTTAATTTGACGTATTATGTAGTAAAAATCAGGGATAGCATAGTGTACTTCCATGAAGGCTTTGAGAGATATTCGTGGGATTTATGGTCTTTTATCCAGCAAAAAAATAAGCCCATGCTTATTTCAAGTGGGCTTATTTGCATTGCAAATAGATTTTGCTTTTTATTGGGTTATCATTGATTGGTCTAGTGCCGTAACTACGGCTTTTGATAGCTTCGTTAAAAGAAATGCTGTTGCTTGTGTATTATCAATGTTTATTGTTGCATCTTGTGTATTGACTATATTGTTTGTCAGCTCCTTGATTTGTTCTTTCAAAATCGGATTGTCTGCAATATACTTTTCTGGGAATTCGACAACCTTAATTTCTTTTATTTTACTCTTTTTGATAGCAACTTCCACTTTTATATTGCCTTGATCCGTTTTTTCAGTTGCCTCATACACTCCATCTTTGTATTTGAGGTATGTATATCCTGAGGATGGTGCGTTATTATCTGTATTGTTATTATCTGTATTCTTACCCAGTGAAACTAATAATGCTATTCCTATAATTACCACCAAAAGTATAATTCCATAGATTATGGTCTTTCGTTTCGTCATGATTATTATTTTAGATTTCATGCAATCCCTCCCATCCATTTCTCTCTTATATAAATTATTAAGTTTAGTGCGAATATATTACCTTTTATTAAAATTTTATCTAAGTGATTTAAAATTCCGGTGTCTTGAATATATATTTGATGATTGATATACTAGAGTAGGTTTACAAAGACTGTGATAGAAAATCTCATACTTCGTATGAGAAGATGAATAGTACATAATAGAAAGAAGGTTGTCATTTGAAAAATAGGAATTTATTTTTATTTATTATTGCAAGTGCGTTCCTTGGTATTAGTCAAAGCATCGATGGTTCTATATTTAACAACTTCTTAAATGATACTTTTCATTTAACGGTATCTCAAAGAACAATACTGGAGTTTCCTCGCGAACTTCCAGGGTTTTTGGTTGTATTTGTATCAAGCTTTTTGATTTCTTTTGGAGATATCAGAATAGCGGCTATTGCTAATATTTTGGCAGCTATTGGGATGATGGCTCTTGGTTTTCTATCCTCCGGTTATGGAACTATGATTTTATGGCTTACTGTATATAGCATGGGACAGCATTTATATTTGCCAGTTTCAAATAGTATAGGTATGAGTCTTGCCAATAACGGAAATCTAGGACAAGTCTTAGGCAGGATAAATGCTGTAAATACAGCTGCTTTCTTGGGTACCAGTCTTATAACTGCTTTCATTTTTAGTCGTTTTAAAGTAAATTATAGAATTGCCTTCATATTCGGTGCAATTGCTTTTATCATATCAGCAATACTTATTTTCTCCATGACTTCTCAGAATAAAAAAGTCAGTAACAAGAAGCTATTAATTAGAAAAGAATATTCGCTTTTTTATATGTTAAGTGTAGTTTATGGCGCCAGAAAGCAAATATTCATAACCTTTGGTCCTTGGGTTTTAATAAAAGTATTCCATCAAGGGGTCAGTACATTTGCAATTCTTGGATTCATAATTGCAGGTATAGGAATATTCTTCAAACCATACATTGGATATTTGATAGATAAGATTGGGGAGAAAAAGGTTCTGGCGGGAGAAGCCTTGGCACTTGTTGTAGTGTGCTCAGGTTATGCATTTTCCAAATCCTTGTATCTTGTATGTGCTTGCTTCGTAATGGATCAATTGCTTGTAGCAGTTGGTATGGCAAGATCAACTTATCTTAAAAAGATTGCATTGTCCCCCGATGATGTTTCTCCAACCCTATCCATGGGAATAAGCATGGATCATGTGGTGGCTATGATTATTCCATGGCTTGGAGGACTTCTCTGGGCCACCCTTGGCTATGAAGCCGTGTTCATTGCAGGCGCTTGCATCGCATTGGTGAACTTCGCAATTACAAGAGGCATAAAAATAGAAGAGACAGCAAATTAAAAAAGCCGCAATGCGGCTTCTTTAATTTTATTATTTCCTTCTTATTTTATACAGATTCAAAGGTCTGCCCACTCCGCCATAATTTACCTGCACTTCTACATCGTTTTCCTTTTGCATATATTCTAGGTACTTCCTTATGGTCACCCTGGATATATTAAGATGATTTCCGATTTCTTGAGTTGATATATAGTCTCCTTGTTTCATTAAAAACTCTTTTATCTGCGCCATGGTAGATTTATCTATGCCTTTATGGAATTCTTCTTTAAAGCTGACTTTCTTCAATCCAGTAATCTCATCTAAGTCCTCTTGTGTTAGCTGTTCCTGTTTTTTCATCTTGTCATACCTTATCTTATATGTTTCAAAGGCTATCTCAAATCGCTCAAACTCAAAAGGCTTAATAAGGTAATCAACCGCTCCAAGTTGAAGTATTCTATCAATACTTGCTGTATCCTGGGCTGATGTCACTAATATCACATCTACATCTATTTGCTCCTCTCTGATTTTCTCCAAAAGGGTTAATCCATCCATAACAGGCATATACACATCTAAAAGCAATAAATCAGGTTTATTTTTTTTGATTTGATCGTAGGCCTCTTTGCCATTTCTAGCCCAACCTACGTTTTCAAAGTTGTGAAGCTTTTCAATATACTTTTTATTCAAATGTGCTACCATAGGATCATCTTCAACAATTAGTACTTTTATCATACTGGCCCCTCCCTGCAGCTGTGCTGCATAAAATAGAATTGATAAAGGCCATAGCCTTTTTCAATTTAAACCCTCACTTTCTTAGGTACAGTTACTATAAATTTACTGCCCTTGCCTAAATCAGATAGTATTTTGATTTCTCCTTCTGCTGCTTCTATTGTCCTTTTTACAATAGACATCCCTATTCCGCGGCTTCTCTGCTTTGTACTAAAACCTCTGATAAATATCCTGTTTATATCTGCTTTTTCTATTCCTACCCCAGTATCAGATACATTTATTATTATGTTATCTCTAGTCTCTTCTAAAAATACTCTTACTTTTTTTTCTTCGCCGCACTCCTTAATTTCTGTAGCCTCTAGCGCATTATCAATTAAATTTCCTAGCACAATCACCATGAATTCTTCATTTAATACCCCTGTAAGATTCCCTAGATTGCTGCTATCATCAAGTATTAATTCTACACCCATTTCTCTGCTTCTGCTGAATTTTCCAATAAGCAATCCCGCTGTAGTAGGATCCTTTATATTTTTCATTACAAAAGTAAGAATCTGTTGTTGCTGTTTCGTGACTTGAAGTATGTATTTTTGTGCTTCATCATAATTCTCTAATTGTATAAGTCCCAAAATAACATGAAGCTTATTCATATATTCATGACTATATGCTCTTAGGGAATCTACCATTGATTTTACTCCTGTTAGCTCCTTAGCAAGCATGGTAATTTCAGTTTTATCCTTAAATGTGGCCACTGCTCCAACAATCTGATCACTTACTATCACTGGTATCCTATTTGTGATAAATATACTCCCGCCTGTGATGTATTCTGTATCATATTCTGCTTCTCCTGTATGCAGCACCGATTCAAGATTGATATTAGGAAGAACTTCATCTATAGGCTTGTTCAGTTCTTCATCTGAAAGGCCAAGCATTTTCTTTGCCTCATCATTGATTGTTGTAATCATGCCTTCATTGTTTACTGCTACAATTCCATCTTTTATAGCAAACAAAATTGCGCTTCTCTCTTTCAAAAGCTCTGTAACTTCTCTTGGTTCTACGCCGAAAAGTCCTATGGCTACAAAAGTTCCTGCTATCAATCCAAAAACTATAGATATGGTAATTACCCTATCTATATTTGTAAGAAGCTTATTTATATCATTTACATATGTACCAGAAATTACTACACCAATCTGTTGATCTCCGTTGATAACTGGCATAAAATATTTTACGGTATTCCCCATTGTACCTTTGGAAGAAAAGTAATGTTCTTTATCAAGATAAGGCTTTTCCCCTGCCTCACCTTTATAAATTCTTCCTAGAAACTCTTTTTGGGGATGAGAATAAATATTACCATCCATATCTATTACTATAATAAATTCTACTCCATCTGCATAATCTGTAATTTTCTGCGCAATCGTACCTACCTCTTCAGTAGAGTACTCACCCTTCAACGCATCGTTTATTTTTGTATCATAGGCTACTATATGTGCTACATTTTTCAAATTTTTTATTACTTCTTGCACGATTCGCTGAGAAACAAAGTTATTGATAAAAAAGGAAGCCATTATAAGGCATATCAATATCACTAATACTACAAAAACATTTATTTTATATTCCCGTTTTATGGCTCTTCTGTACATAGCTCCTCCTTTATATATACTCTGTTCAAAGATGTTTTAAACATAGGATTATTATATCACATTATTGTTAAAAAATAGAAGAGAAGGCATCAAAAAATCCTTGTTTTAAATAAAACAAGGATTTCCAAGCAATGATTATATTTATTTCACTATAGCTTTTACTCTTGGCACAATCTTTGCGCTGATCATTGCACATAGAATACAAAAAGCTACATCAGTAGGGATAAAAAGTACTACTCCATACCAAAATGCTTTTCCCAATGTCATTGCACTTCCAAGGTAAAGATTTCTTATGAGCAGCATATAGCTAAGTCCTAAAATATATACTGCTAAAAGCCCTACAAGGGATATGCCCAATGCTTTTATAAAAGTCATCTTGCCCTTTATCCGCTCTGCCATTTTGCCTATAATATATGAAGCAACAGCAAATCCAATAATATATCCAAAAGTAGGTGATACTAAATATGCAATACCGCCACCTTTTGCAAATACTGGAACTCCTATGAGTCCAAGAATGATATATACAATCATAGAAGTAAGTCCCAGTCTTGAGCCAAGAAGCATACCTGAAAGTACTACAAACATAAATTGCATAGTAAAGGGAACGATGGGTGATGGAATCGTTATTTTAGCTCCTATGGTAAGTAATGCTACAAATAAAGATACAAAGGTAATATCTCTAGTGCTGAATTTCATAATAATCCTCCTCATTGTTAACCTATTGATATATTAAGTTTACAATAAGGTCTGGTAAGTTGTCAACAGGCATCTATTCTTTTTGAAGAAGCACAATACTCGCTACAATCAAAACGCCACCTATTATTTGAGTAATCTTTATCACCTCAGAAAATATAATGGCTGCAAGTATAGTGGTAACTATAAGCTCAACGGTGCTGATGATAGATGTTTTTGAAGGACCTATTCGCTTTAGACCTTCAAAGAATAAAAGTATGGACATAGCTGTAGAAAACACACCCATAAAGAAAAGAGCTACCCAGCCTCCTGTCTCCATGACAAAAAGACCTCCACTAAACAATCCACTAAATAAAGATACAACAAATGCAGAGGATGATATGTATGTTGTTGCAACAATAGGATGTATTCCTTCAATAGCCTTATTGCAGGCTATTATATATATGGAATATATGATAGCTGCACTAATAATAAGCATCACTCCAAACAAACTTATATTGTCAAATGCAAAACCTACAATGAATGCAAGTCCTATCATAGATAGTCCTAATGCC
>JAUQXG010000153.1 GCA_030834765.1 Lutispora sp. | reverse complement strand
ATCTGCGCCAATAAAAACCGGTTGTGGTAATAACTACTCAACGATAGCAACTGTTCCAAAAGGACAGCAGCTTAAAGTATTAGGAGATTTAGGCGATTGGTTCGTAGTCCAAGTTCCAAATACAGATAGAGTAGGTGCAGTACCAAAAGCACAAGCTACACCTTATTCATCCACCACAAATCCAAACCCTCCGAAAATTCCTGCTACAGGCGAAACTGCAGCTGCAATGACTGGAGATGAAACAAGAATCCTTCAATTATGCAATGCTGAAAGGGCGAAGGTTGGAGCCAAGGCATTAAAATCAAATATGGAAGTTACAAAGCTTGCAAGATTAAAATCTGAAGATATGGTCAATAAAAATTACTTTGATCATACTTCTCCAACCTACGGCAGTCCTTTTGATATGATGAAAAAATATGGAATATCCTACATGTATGCAGGTGAAAATATAGCAATGAATCAAAGTGCCGATAAAGCATTCCAAGCATGGATGAATTCAGAAGGGCACAAAAAGAATATTCTAAACCCTAGCTTCACAGAGCTGGGTGTAGGAATTGCCAGCAAAGGCGGAGGAAGCTATATATACACTCAAATGTTTATAGGCAAATAACAAAGCAATATTGTACCTTAATATTCTAAGGGATTCATCCCTTAGAATATTTTTGTAAATTGAAATAAAAAGAAATTTATGTTAGTATAGCAAAGTAATAATTATCTATTTAATGTAATCCAAGTTTGGAGGAATAGCATATGCGAATCAGAAAAAAACCTAATTCAATAAAGAAGTTAGAAACAAACGAAAATATTTATATTTTAAAACCTGAATCCATAAAAGGAAAATGGCATGAAAAGTTTGGGAATTCTAATCCAATCAATATTGAACTTGGAATGGGTAGGGGAACCTTTATCATTAGCCATTCTTTAAAAAACCCACAAATCAATTACATAGGTATGGATCAAATCAGCGAAGTATTAAGATCCGCTCTAGACAAAATATTAAACATGGAAGAAGCACCGAAAAATTTAGTCATCACTCGTTTAAATATAGAGCATATAGAAAATGTTTTTGAAAAGGATGAAATAGGTAGAATCTATTTAAACTTTTCTGATCCTTGGCCCAAAGCAAAGCATGTAAAAAGAAGGCTTACTAACAGAAGCTTTTTAGCTAGATATAAAAACATTCTTAAAAATCAAGGGCAAGTAATTTTTAAAACAGACAGCAGAGAGCTATTTGATTATTCTCTGGAAGAAATCAAGGACTCAAATCTTGGCTTTGAAATAATAGATGTTACCTATGATCTTACTTCCCTGAATGATATAGAAAATGTTCAAACAGAATATGAAAAAAGGTTTGTGGAGCAAGGCAAACCGATACATCGACTAAAAGCAATATTGCATAAATAAAAAGAATCAGCAGGATTTTATCCTGCTGATTCTTTTTATTATATTATATATCCATTTGATTTATTCTAATACCTTCAATTGCTTTCAGTTCATTATAAAGCGAGTCTATAGCATCCTTTTTACCGCATAAGCGAAGTATGATTAACCCTTCATTGCTGTTATCAGCTTCACTGGTTTCATGAAGCCCAATTCTAGCTTTTATGATTTCACCATGCTTCGTAAACACATTTTGTACAGCAGGAACCTCTTCAATCCTTGAATTTACAACTAAACCCATTATTCTTGTACATCTCATAGATAACCCTCCTGTTAATATCATATTTGATCTTATCTTAACACATTTAGAAGGTTATTATTACCACTTATTCATAAATTGCTGTTAATTCATCCAAAATGATTGAACCATCATCCTTTTTATCCGTCTCAGGCTCTGCTATATATATTTGCTCAATGGCAATAGGATGCTCTTCATCCTTGCTGATGTTTGCTGTTACCAGCTTCCAGCCATTCCAATCAAGTCCACAGATTTCTGTAAAGTTTATAGTCTTTCTCTCACCTAAAGCATTAATATATGTGCCTCTCAACCAATGCAGCGACTTATTTCCATATACCCACAATCCAATCTTGGTTGGCTTTCCTGGTACTTTTATTGGCTGCTTAAATTTTAAATAGGCAGCGGATGTCTCTTCCTCTTTATTAAACTTATATTCAAGCTTCACTGAGCCTTTACCTGATTTCACCAGTTCCTTTTGTTTTGTTATAGAAACGATACTAATACTTGCTTGTGCTCTTGCTATTTTTGTTTCCATATTGGAAGCATCTTCAAGGTTTGCTATCACTACCGGTCCATTTCCGATTTTAACTTCCGTTGTACTGATTGCATTTCCTACCTTTGCTGTAAGACTTCCTAGCATATACTTTTCCCCTACTGTTAATACGCCTTTAGAATCTACTTTACCCAATTCTGCCTTTACCTGCCAATTTATTGCTTCAGGATTTATAAAAATCTCTTGTCCATTTTCATTATATGCCACAGCTTTTAGCTGGACTTTATCGCCTGGTTCAAGATTTATTAAATTCGTATCTATTCTAAGAGTACCTACCTTATCAACTACTTCTACGGGAATTTTACCTACCACATCGCCGTATGATACCTGTATACTTCCCTTTTGAGGTATGGTTGATGCTTTAATCATTCCATCTTCTTTTATGGTTCCAAGGTTTTTATTTACTATGAACTTAATATCTTTAGGATTTTCTAAAAGATTATAGTCCTTATCCATCGTATAGAAATTAGCTGTAAAATCGCTTCCTTTAAATACCTTTATATCCTTTTCATTAAATTTTATATAAGCTGGCTCAGAAAGCGGGGCATAAGAAACAATCTGTATTGAATTTGAAATAATTCTGGCACTTACATCAGAAGGTGAATTTACCATCTGAACCTTTTCAAAGCCCTGTTTCCTTGCAACCATAGTTGTAGAACCTCCACCATCAAGATTGATCGCGTCTTCTACTCCATGAGAAATAAGAAAATTAGCAAGCTCATATAAGGTCATTCCATTACTAAATCCTTCTTGTCTGCCATCAACAGTTACCATGTAGATTCTGCCATCCTTTACGCCAACAGCGGTTCTAGGCTGTCTTGACTTCGCATCTGCCCATTTATCTACTTCTTTGCTTATTGCTTTATTCTCTATAAGCCTTGGCATTCCTGATATAGCAAACTCTATATCATCCCTGGAGAAATTCAAATCAATGGCTATCTTTTCTCCTTCATTCAGCCCACTAAGCTCCAATGCAGCTTTTCCATGAGCAGAGATAACAACCCCATCTACAGGAATCTGTGTATTTGTAGCATCAGTTATGACTTGATAAATCGTTCCTACAGTTTGAGTATTGCTTTTTAAAGGAAGTTCAATATCTTTCACAACAATTTCTACGCCCGGTGTGGTTGTCCCTGTAGTCCCTTCATAACAAGGTGTATACAGTATCACTTCTTCATTCATTCTTACTTTGTTTACTTTTGTAATATTAATCGCTTTATCTCTATAGAGGAGCTTTGAGGCCAAACTTACTTTATCTACAAAGCATACACCCTCTGAAGTAACTCCAAACACTTGAGATTCAACCCCTGCACTTTTGACTTCTCCTTCAATTATGCTTGTACCACTTGGCAGCCCTTTTAATATTTGGGTATTAAAAAAATCACCGTTTACTGCTCCTATTACTCTTCTTGTCTCATTATTCTTTGACAATGCTTGGCTAAGGACAGAAGATCTTCCTACAACTTTTCCACTATCAGCTGTCTCAATTTTTATATTGTTTTTATTTACAATTGATTCAAGCAAATTCAGGTTATATATAGCTTTTTCATCTTTTATTACTATATTTCGATAATATGTACTAGGGGTAATCATCTGGCCACTTTCTGAGTAAGAGTTTTGCACATCAGCAAAGGCTAGGTTTGAAACCAGTATGCTGATGCAAAGAATAAAACTGAGTATTTTGTACCTAACTGCATGTCTTTTCATAAAACTTCCTCCATATTCTGCTACATTAAGCATTTCAAAGAAAATAACAGGTCAAGAATGTGACGGATGTTTGTGTCAAGAGGCAAACCAAGATCTACTGATAGCAGCCCTATGATAAGATTCTAAGACGGAGCATGACACAAAACGAACTAGACCGTTGGCCAGTTATTTTATTGAAGATGCCTTAACTATTATGTTTAAATTTTACCACTTAATTAGACTCCCTATGTTTCAATAATGTTTCTATTCATTAACAATCTTGTAATATATCAATCAATTCATCGATAATGAATCAATAGGGGTATGGGTATTGCTCAACTTTCTTGTCTGTAAGGCCTTTCCTCTTGTCTCAAATTTATGTTTACTATATACATAATATATATTATAATTAGTATTGTCAATATCAAAACTAATGGAAACAACTATGCTATCACAAAAGGATGGAGGTGCATCATGAAGGTTGCTAACTTTAATAATCAGCTATGGGATTTACTCAGACAAATTTCAGAAAACCTAGACCAAGCTTTCCACCCTGTAAGTGAGAAATATGGTCTCACCTTAATGCAAATGCGAATTTTGATGGAAATATCTCAAAATCCCAATCATACAATCGGCAGTATCAGCAATTGTGTATGTGTGATACGAGGCAATATGTCAAATATGTGCAAGCGATTTGAGCATGAAGGATTTATAGAGCGCAGTCGCAGTCGGGAGGACGAGCGAGTCGTTACCTTGTCACTGACAAAAAAAGGACAGGAAACCATTGAAAAAATTACCAATGATCTTCAGGATAAATACGGCAGCGCCCTTAAAGGCGAACCACAAGAAACTATGACAGATATTATCAGCGGGCTGGAAAAGCTAAATAGCTTGCTTTTACAATTTAAAAAAATCGATATGAAATAAAGGAGAATTTTATGGGGCAACAAAAAAATACAAAAAAACCATTAATATTTTATTATGCAGTTGTAATGATTATTATGATGTTGTTGAATACTTTAGTATTACCATCATTAGTAAAGACTCAGATCACCCAGGTGGATTATGGGACTTTTCTGACACAAGTAGAACAAGGAAATGTCAATAAGGTAGAAATCCAAAACAACCAAATTGTATTTACAGCAAAAGATTCCTCCGGCAAAGAAGGTATCTATAACACAGGTCAAATGGATGACCCGGATCTTGTAAATCGTTTGCATGAGAAAGGCGTATCCTTTTCAAAAATAGGCCCAAAAGAAAATTCCCCTATTGTAACCTTTATCCTATCTTGGATTATTCCAATACTAATATTCTTTGGTTTAGGACAGTTGATGTCTAGACAAATGAAAAAGCGAATGGGCGGCGGCGTAGGTGCCATGTCCTTTGGCAAGAGCAATGCAAAGGTCTATGTACAAGCACAGACTGGCAAGACCTTTGCTGATGTTGCAGGACAAGATGAAGCAAAAGAAGCGCTCACTGAAATAGTCAACTTCCTCCATGATCCAACCAAATATTCAGCAATTGGTGCTAAACTTCCAAAGGGTGCATTGCTTGTGGGCCCTCCAGGAACAGGTAAAACACTTCTTGCCAAAGCAGTTGCCGGTGAAGCCAAGGTGCCATTTTTCTCAATTTCCGGTTCGGAGTTTGTAGAAATGTTTGTTGGTATGGGTGCGGCAAAGGTTCGGGATTTATTTAAACAGGCTCAAGAAAAAGCTCCTTGTATTGTGTTCATAGATGAAATTGATACCATAGGTAAAAAACGTGATAATGGGATGATAGGCGGCAACGATGAGCGAGAACAGACACTAAACCAGTTACTTTCCGAAATGGACGGATTCGATGGCAATAAAGGTGTTGTAATATTGGCTGCCACCAACCGACCTGAAACACTGGATAAGGCACTTTTGCGACCCGGCAGATTTGACCGCCGTATCCCAGTGGAACTGCCTGATTTAGCAGGACGTGAAGCAATTCTCAAGGTCCATGCCCAAAATATTAAAATGGAAAAGGACATTAATTTTAATACCATCGCACGTGCAACATCAGGTGCTTCCGGTGCTGATCTTGCCAACATTATCAATGAGGGAGCTCTTCGTGCAGTGAAACTTGGGCGAACATTGGTTTCTCAAAATGATTTTGAAGAAAGCGTTGAAGTTGTTATTGCAGGATATCAACGAAAAAATGCTGTAATTTCTACTAAAGAAAAATTAATTATTTCTTACCATGAAATTGGGCATGCGTTGGTAGCCGCTAGTCAAAAGCACTCGGCTCCTGTTCATAAAATCACCATCATACCCCGTACCTCTGGCGCACTAGGTTACACGATGCAGGTAGAAGAAAACGAGCATGTTCTTATGTCAAAGGAAGAGGCACTGAATAAAATCATCACCTTTACAGGCGGACGAGCCGCAGAAGAGATTATATTTGGTTCTGTTACTACAGGAGCTTCCAATGACATTGAACAAGCTACCAAGATTGCAAGGGCAATGGTCACACGCTATGGTATGAGCCAAGATTTTGATATGATGGCATTAGAGACCGTCACCAATCAATATCTAGGAGGAGATACATCCCTTTCCTGCTCTGGCGAAACATCTTCTAAGGTAGATCAGGAAGTTTTAAGGATTATTAAAGAATGCCATCAAAAAGCTATTGATATTTTAAATGAAAATAAGGATAAGATGCATGAGCTGGCAAAATATCTTATAGAAAAAGAGACCATTAGTGGAGAAGAATTTATGAGCATACTAAACAAACAATAGAACTATTTGAAAGGAGAATACGCATTGGTGCGCATTCTCCTTTTTTTAATCTATTCGTTTATGTTTATATCACTTAGCAATACCCCGATTATTTTTCCATCTTTTATGATAGGCATTGATACAGTTATATTATAATGGCCTCCTACCGTAGATATGTATTCTTTTGACACATAGGTCTCTCCTTTTAGAGCAGGCATGAAATAAGGCCTGGAAGAACAGTTCCTTAAATGTTTAGGTATTTCAACGGTTGCTCCCACAATAAAGCCATTGGTATCTATTACTGCAATTAATTCTAATATAGCAGACTTTTCCAGTGCCTTCTTTAGATATTGTGTAAATTTATTCTCCTCCATAGAGCACACTTCATCACTGTTTATGATCTGTTTCATGATTTCTTTGGTCTTCGCTATTTTTTCTTTTATACTATCGGTCATTTTAAATCCATCCATGAACTTGTCAATCATTTTACTTGAATTTTCAACACTATCCACAAGCTCTAGGACATTTGAACTCATGGCTTCTATAATAGAAAGCTGTTCCTGTGTTGAAGCAGTTATCTCTTCTGTTACTGCTGCATTTTGCTGCGTTGCATCATTGATAACCCCTATAGAATTCATAATAAGCTCTATCTCTTTTAGTTGGCTATCCGTAAGCTTAGATATTCTTTCCACAGCCTTTACATTATCATTTAATGCCATATCGATCTGTTCTGATTTGCTCAAGGACTCCACTGCATAAGCAACATTACGCTGAATCACATTTGACTGTTCCTTCATATGCAGCTGTAAATTCTTTATTTCTCCAATTATATTTTCAAGAAGCTCTTTTATCTGTTTTGCTGAGTTTGAAGATTGATCTGCCAGCTTGCCAACCTCTCCTGCTACTACTGCAAAGCCTCTGCCTGCTTCTCCTGCTCTTGCTGCCTCGATAGAAGCATTTAATGCTAAAAGATGAGTCTGAGAAGATATATTGTCTACCGCTTCTGTGATTACATTAATCTCATTGGCACTTTTATCCAAATTATTTATATCCTGAAGGACTTTCTGATTATAATCCTTAAGCCCTTCAATTCTTAAAACTACTTCTTTAAAAGCATCAAAACTGTCTTTAACGATTTTTTGTGTATCTCCTGCTACTTTCATACTATCATTTGCATTTCTATCTATTTCATTTACTTCTAAAGCAAACTTATCTATTTGCTCCTTTACATTTGCAGTTTCAATAGCTTGTTCATTTACTGAATCTGCAATGCTTAAAACAGTTGAAGCGATCTCAGATGAAGATATTCTTAGCTGCTCTGACTGATCTCTCATATAGTGAGAGCCCTTTAGCGTTCTTTCAGTTATACTGACATAATCTCCAACTAAACCCCTTACTTTACTGGTATATTTATTTATTCGCTCTCCCACTTTATTGATAATATCAAAATTAGTTTTTCTCATATTTAAATTCATTTGTCCATTTAATATTTCTTCCATATGGGCACGCATATAACTCGATGCTTTGCTCAAGCCAAAAAAAACAAACAGCTTCATTGCAATAAATGCAAATAGTATTAAGGCAAATACAATAGCGTTATTCCTAAATAAAAAGGCTCCTATTCCTAGAAATACATCTAATCCTATTGACCCCCACAAGAGTTTCCCCATGCATGTCCACCTCTTTCTCAAAATTAATTTATAATATTATTATATGATTAAAAATCACACACTTCAACCTTTATATATACACCAACATAACATTATCCACAATTATAAAAAGGTAGCCAACTTAAGGTGGCTACCTTTTTAAATTCTACTTTACTCTTCAAAAATCGCGCTTGTTGGACAGCTTTCTAAAGCTTCCTTAGCATGGGCCTCATGATCTAGGGGCACGGTCTCCACTATAGCCTTTGCTTTATCATCATCATCAAACTGATAAACTTCTGGACACATGTTGACACATAAACCACAGCTTATACACAACTCTGGATCAACTTTTACTTTCATTTTCTTTCCTCCAATTATTTCTATGCTTTCTTCATATTATTGTACATAATTTCCATTATTATTCTTATTTTAACATATGGCATTGAGAATCGTAATAATTCTATAAAGCTTCTCATTATCAAATGATAATAATTCAGCAATGTTAAATTTATTTTGATACATCTCAAATACAAGCTTAAGTTAATATAATGATCTTATATAGATTATCATATGAAATACAGGAGGCAATAATATGGAAAATAAATATATAGAAATCAGAAGAGTACTGATATTTATATTCATATTAAATCTTGGAGTTAGCACAGCAAAAATCTTTTATGGGCTTATCAGCAAATCCATAAGTATGACAGCGGATGGCTTTCATTCACTAGCAGACGGAGCTTCTAATATAATAGGTCTTATAGGCATATTCATTGCTTCCAAGCCCATAGATAATGAACATCCATACGGACATAAAAAGTTTGAAACTTTCACTACCCTTGCTATATCTGCTTTGCTATTTACCGTATTTATGAACCTTATAAAAAGTCTCATTGACCGCATAAATAATCCTACAGTTCCTAATATCAATTTAACCAGCTTCATTGTCATGTTTATCACCTTGATTGTGAATATTTGGGTTGTATATTATGAAACTAAAAAAGGAAAAGAATTGATGAGTGATTTTTTAATATGCGATGCTTTGCATACGAAAAGTGATATCTATATGTCCATGTCTGTTATTGCTAGTTTAATAGGGGTAAAATTAGGCATTCCACTTATGGATATTATTGTTGCATTAACAATTTCTTTACTTATCGCCAAGGCAGCACTGGGAATATTAAAAGAAAGCGCCTCAATCCTATGCGATGCAATCGCTATAGATAAGATGCAAATAGCCCATATTGTTATGGAAAACTGTAAGGTTAAATCCTGCCATAAAATAAGGTCTAGAGGCAGAAAAGACGAAATTCATATTGACCTGCATGTTCATGTTGATCAATCAATGACTGTTGATGAATCTCACAGTTTATCCCACCAAATAGAAGCAACCGTTAAAAGCAAAATACAAGGTGTAAGTGAAGTAATCATTCATATTGAGCCAGCTTAATGTTAGAAGCTTTGAACCTATTTGCAACCTATACTTTATATTTCCTATATGTTTAATAGGCTTTTAGTCATAAATCTATATATAATACATTGTATCTTCTATCTTCTTCATTTTCTTGTATTCAGAAACCAAGTCTTCCAAAGTTATTCCATCCACTACCGAACTTACACATTGATCTATTTGATCCCATATATTGAGCTTTATACATTTTTCAATCATGCTATCTTCACTGAGATCACTTTTTTCATCAACTATGGATAAATCGCCTTCAAGGACTCTTAGTATTGCTCCCACGAATATGTTTGATGGTTTATCAGCAAGAAAATATCCACCCTGAGGTCCTTTGATGCTTTTTACTAATCCTGCTTTTTTAAGCATTGAAAAAACATGCTCAAGATAACCTTCAGAAATATTTTGACTTTCCGCTATACTCTTCAATGCTACATGATCCGTAACAGATTTAAGTGTCAGCTCTACCATAGCTCTTAGTCCATATCTACCCTTTGTTGATATTTTCATTGGCGGCACCTCTTTTGTATACTATCAATTCCTACTAATTCTATACATTTAATTATATTACGATTTTGGAGAGGTGTCAAATAATATAAGAATGGACTAATATTTTCATTTGTTGACTTCTGGACTAGATCTTATATCACCAATATTTTAAAGTATCTTGCTCAAGAAAGCTTTTGTTCTATCATGAATGGGATTTTTAAAAATAACATCTGGTATATTCTCTTCAATAATTTCGCCATTATCCATAAAGACTACTCTGTCTGCAACCTCTTTAGCAAATCCCATTTCATGGGTAACAACAAGCATTGTCATACCTTCATTAGCTAGTGACTTAATCACTTCAAGAACTTCACTAACTAGTTCAGGATCTAGGGCAGATGTAGGCTCATCAAATAGCATTATTTTAGGCTTCATTGCCAAGGCTCTGGCAATTGCCACTCTTTGCTGCTGCCCTCCAGAAAGCTTGGAAGGATAAACATCCTTCTTGTCTAGCAGACCTACCTTTCTCAAAAGCTCCAATGCTTGTTCCTCTGCTTCTTTTTTATCAACCTTTTTCACTCTGATAGGAGACAGCATGACATTTTCAATCACTGTCATATGTGGAAACAAATTAAATCGCTGAAACACCATACCTAATTCCGCACAAATTTCTAAAACTTTCTTGCTGGATATTTTATGAACATCTATGTCATCTTTTCTTTCATCAAGAAGTTCACTATCTATAATAATTCTACCACTGGAGATCCGCTCCAGGTGATTTAAGGATCTAAGCAATGTACTTTTCCCTGAGCCGCTAGGGCCTATTATACATACAACCTCTCCCTGGGCTACTTCCATATTAATGTTTTTCAGAACTTCCAGTGTACCGAACTTTTTATATACTTTTTCAATTTTAATCATCATTTATATACCCACCTTCTTCTATTGAGCCATATGTCTGCTAAACCATACTTCCATTTTTGATTGCCCAAAGGTAAGAATGGTACAAAATATAAGATATATTGCTGCCGCCTCCATATAAAGCCATAAAGGCTCATAGGTACGAGCAGTGATTTGCTGAGCTACTTGAAAAAGCTCTTTTACTGTTACAGCTGCTGCCAAGGATGTATCTTTAACCAAGCTTATAAAAGAGTTTGACAGTGACGGTACTGCTACCTTAACAGCCTGGGGAAGTATCACATAAAATAGTGTCTTCTTTTTTGTAAGACCTAATGCATGTGCTGCTTCCCACTGACCTTTGGATACTGACAATATGGCAGCTCTCACAATCTCTGAACCATATGCTCCAACACTCAAAGTGAAACCTATTATAGCTGAAGTCATTGCATTCAAAGTAATACCTACACTAGGCAGTCCATAAAATATAATAAAAAGCTGCACCAACAGTGGTGTTCCTCTTATTATCCAAACATAAAATGATGCTATTGAAACAAAGGGCTTTATATTCAATACCTTTATTATGGCTATGATAAAAGCAACCATAAGCCCCAATAAGAAGGATATAATGGTGAGCGGCACAGTAAATGCCAAACCTGCTTTCAGCAACGGGAGAAAGGAATCTATTAATATTTCAACTATCCTTACCATTCTATCCGACATACAAATTCACCTTTCTATTCTTTCTATTTGGATACATCTTCTCCAAACCATTTTGTTGATATTGCTAAATAGGTTCCATCGTTTTTCATATCAGTCAAAGCTTTATTCACTGCATCTACAAGCTCTTTATTTCCCTTGTTGAACAATATTGCCGCTTCATCCTTTGTATCCTGTTCCGCTACAACTTTTATCTGGGTATCAGGTCTTTGCTTCTTGAAGTCCAAAAATGAAAGACT
>JAUQXG010000152.1 GCA_030834765.1 Lutispora sp. | reverse complement strand
ATACACCCTTTAATATTGTAGTACGTATTTAATTAGCACTTTCATTCAGCAGCACTATTGCTGCCTCTATGCTGCAACCGCCTTTTTCAATCTTTGCTATAATCTCATTAAAGCTATTTTTTACCTTTTCGTAATCTTTATACTCATGATAAAAAACTTTCTCTCCAGCATTGTTCAAAATCTGTGCTATATATAAATCATCTTCTTCTTTCAGGCTAATTGTGTGATCATCAAAGGCAAATTCTCTAAGTAGCATTTTTACCTCCCCAATACTAGTTAACGCGTACAACCTATAGTATCATACAATAATAACTTTGTAAAGTTTTTAGTTTTTAGAAATTATTACAAGATAATAACAATTATTTTGCAAATTAACCTTTTTTGGGTGTTTCTTCCGGTTTTATGGATTCTGCTGGCCCCATCTCTACCATCTGAGCTTTTATTTGTCTGCCGCCGCCAAATCTTGTATCTAAGGCAGCTCCCACTGCTATGCATATTAAAACTATGTTTGTTAACCATCCAACAATAGGTACAAATTTAAAAGCGAATACCAGGAGTGTTCCAACAACAATATATATATATACAGAATTGCTATCAGGCAAATTTCCTGTAACCTTTTTTCCTATGGCAATATACATAGCTACTGAAGAAGCAAAAACAAGGAATACAAAAGCCAATATAAAAAACGGTATGGCTAGTATGCCTACAAGTGTAATGGCTAATATTATTATTACCGGAATAAATGCAAGAAATGCAGAAAGACCTATACCAAATCTCTTCGGAATTTTTTCCCACATCACATTAGAAATATTTATAAGCCGCTCAGGTATTATCAAAAATAATAAACAAGCCAACCCATAGAGTAAAGTTAGCCCAAATAAAGAGCCTGTAGAAACTTTTTCTGGAGTCATATTCATCTTTCCCATAGCAGCAAAGGGAAGACTTATATCCGCTATTTCACCTTCTAAGGATGAACCTGCTGCTCTTTCCATTCCACCACCTATGGCCGCAGTATCTCCTTTGACGACTGAACCTTCGTTTAACTTTAGCTTTCCTAATACTGCTACCATATCTCCGCCAACTTCTCCATTTAAAGTAACATTGCCAAATATTGCTGCTATATCCCCGTCAGCCTTTCCGTTTAAAATGATGTTGCCAAATATTGCCGCCACATCTCCATTTACCTGACCATTTATTTTTACATTCCCAAAAATAGCCACGCAATCTCCAGTTATCACTTCACTAGGGCCGATTTCTATATTATTAAACACGGTAACTTTATCCCTATTATCGCCGCTAAAGGCAGTAAGAGAAAATACCATTAGCAATATAAGTGACAATGCGATTATCTTTCTATTAAAACCCATAAATAGCACCCCTAATTATGTTGATATTTGATACTTCGAAATATTATCATGTTCAGCATTGCTATTACTAGCCCTATATTAACAATATCCATATATTGATTCATCAGTAAATCTCTAAGGGTAAATAGCTTTCCTATATAAAGAATTGTTGTAATGAAGCCGCTTAAAAGCTCTCCTATAACATAAGCAAAACCTGATGATATATAGTACATCAATAGATCCATGATTCCGCTTGCTTTTATAAGTGGCAGCGTAAAAAATATACCTATATAGCATACAAATGAAATAAGACCTACAACCCCTACTCCAAAAAGCATGGATTTTTCCTTTTGCTGTGTTTTAATAGATTGCATTACTTTTGTTTCAAATCCATAGGATAAGTCCAGCTCTGGCAGTTCTTCTACGGAATGCAAAACTGATTTTAAAATCTCAAACTCCATATTGCAATCTGAGCAGCCTTTTACATGTGTATATAATTTTTCTGATTCCACATCGCTTATATCTCTATCCATGTATTTCATCATTAAATCACTGATTTTCCTACATTCCATCTTGCCTCACCCTCCTTATCAATATTTGATAACTCATCCTTTAGCATTTGCCGCGCTCTATAAAGTCTGTTTTTTACTATAGTCAGTGTCTCACCAGTTATACCCATGATTTCCTGATAGGATAAATTTCTGTGATGAAACAGAATGATTAGCTCCTTATACTTATCAGGCAGTTTATTTATAGCTGCTTGCACACGCTTTTGTCTTTCTTTGCTTATATATTCATCTTCTGGCGTTAGACCATTATCTTTTAAATCATATACTTCTTCAATTGGTACAGTTTCACCTTTTCTTTTTCTTAACCAGTCAACACATAGGTTTGAGGTTATTCTTAAAGCCCATGTTGAAAATTTGAACTCTGGGTCATACTTAGAAAGAGAGTTATATATTTTAATGAAGACCTCTTGTGTGATATCCTCTGCTTCCTCTCTATTTCCCATCATTCTATAGGCAGTATTAAAAATGAGCTTTTTATACCTGGTTATGAGCTCCTCAAAAGCATCTGTATTTCCACCCAGGCACATTTTTATGATATCAATGTCACAGGCATTCAACGCAACCCCACCTTTTTGCCTTAACCGGTTCATCCTTTAA
>JAUQXG010000151.1 GCA_030834765.1 Lutispora sp. | reverse complement strand
GTTAGAGCTAGAGATAAAGAATCCTCAGGTTCTTGTTCTTGTACCGACCAGAGAATTGGCAGTGCAAGTGAAAGAGGAATTTTCATACTTAGGAAGGTTTAGAAAGATTAGATGCGCAGCAGTATTCGGAAAACAATCAATGGAGGCACAAAAAAAAGAATTAAGACAGAGAGTCCACGTAATTGTAGGTACTCCTGGAAGAACTTTTGATCATATAGAAAGAGAAACCGTTCAACTGGAAGAAGTGAAATATTTAGTAATAGATGAAGCGGATAAAATGTTGGATATGGGATTTATAGATCAAGTGGAAGCAATTATAAAAGAGCTGCCTAGAAATAGAGTTACAATGCTTTTCTCAGCAACAATGCCTGAGGAGATTGAGAAAATATGCAGTAAATATATGAGGAATCCGGAGAAGATTGAGATTGTTTCAAAAGAAGCATCCACCGTTAAAATTCATCAGTATTATTATGAAGTGGAAGAAATCAATAAATGGAATTTATTTAAGCGTGTTATTTATGTGGAAAAGCCAGAAAGCTGTATTATATTTTGCAATACAAGAGAAAAGGTTGAAGACGTTCTCACTAAAATGAAAAGAGAAAAGTTTTATTGTGAAGCACTTCATGGTGGTATGGAGCAAAGAGACAGACTGGATGTCATTGCTCGTTTCAAAAAAGGTGAATTTCATTTCTTAGTTGCTACAGATGTTGCTGCAAGAGGAATACATGTAGATAATATCACTCATGTAGTGAATTATGAAGTTCCAATGGAACAAGAAAGCTATGTACATAGAATAGGAAGAACAGGGCGGGTTGAAAATGAAGGCACAGCACTAACACTTGCATCTCCTCGAGAAATGAAGTTTCTTAGGGCTATCGAAGAATATGTGAATTATGAAATTCCACAGCAAGATTTGCCATTAGATGAAGCCGTTGAGCAAGGCAAAGAAGACTTTGAAATGAAGATAAAGTCCAGGCCAGTATTTAAAGAAAACAAAGCAGATAACCTGAACAGAGATATTACAAGAATACGAATCAATGCAGGGAAAAAGCAAAAAATGAGACCTGGAGATATTGTTGGTGCAATAACAAGCATAAGCGGTGTCAGCGGAGACGATATTGGAATTATAGATGTCCAGGATACTTGCTCTTATGTTGAAATATTCGGAAGCAATGGAAGTATGATTGCAAAGCGCCTGCAAGAAATCAATATCAAAGGAAAGTTACATACCGTAAAGCGAGTTATGGTAAAATAGAATTGCAATAAAGATATAAGGGGGATAAAAATGAATAAGATTACCATATATGGGAGTAAGCATTGCCCGGATTGTGTCACAATGAAAGAGTACCTTTCTAGTAATAATGTGGAGTATATATATTTAGACATAACAGAAAGTATGCTGTATCTAAAAATGTTTCTTAAGCATAGGGATTTTAGACCTGAATTTGAAGAGATTAAAAAAGCGAATCGAGTAGGTATTCCTTGCATCATGATAAACAAAGAGGAGAAATTTCTTTTTGAAGAACCAGGCTTTGATTTAGAGAAGTTGAAATAAATTACTACAGGGATAAGATGAAAATCTTATCCCTGTAATAATTTATGCAGGAATATTTTTAAAAGCTCTATAAAGGAAGGTTACAAGAATAAAGGATATAATGAACTCAGGAAGCAGATATGCTCCGTTGTATAATATGGAATAAATCATAGGATTCATATTTTCTGGCGCATAAGATGCAAAAAGAATCACACCAGAAAGTACACTGGAAACAAACCTCCCAAATATGCCAAAGAAAACACCTAGATAAACTCCCTTTAAGCTCTTTGTAAATAAACCAGCAAGACCAAGTAAACCAAAGGCCAATATATAGTCTAATAGGATAGATAAAATATGCAAGGAATATTTTGGACCTAATAGAAATTGTAATATTCCATAAGCTGAACCTGCCAAAATACCAGGGCCAACTCCCCATCTTATGGCAAAGAACAATATGGGAACCATACTTCCAGCTGTAATTGATCCGCCGAAAGGAGCTTCAAATATTTTTATATAGCTTAATATTTGTGCCATGGCAATCATTACTCCGGCTTCTACAAGAGCTCTTGTTGATAATTTTTTCATGTTCATTCCTCCAAAAATATAAAAATGCTGCATGGATAATGCAGCATTTGATTTTATTTATTATTTTCCTACGCTGGCATTATCCAGATCAGGTATACGGGTCGAAGTATCAATAGGATCTTCCTCTCAGCCAGACTCATCCAGCTCCCCTTAGGATTATTCAATTATAAGTATATAGTAACATATAACAAAATTAATTTCAATCATGTAGTAGCCTAATATTCTTATTGTATTATACTATACTTGAGCAAAGATATATTATAATATAATAAATGCCACAAAATATAAAGAAAGAGGGGAAGCAGAATGACCATAGCAAGCTTTCTTAAATTTGTTGAGGTTAGAACAAAACTTGCAAGTGTAACTCCATTTATCATAGGGACACTTTATACGCTATATCGATATCATGGCTTCAAGGTAGGGAATTTTCTAATCATGTTTATATCTCTATTGTCCTTTGATATGGCTACAACGGCTATAAATAATTATATTGATTATAAAAAAGCAAAAAATAAAAAAGGCCATAACTATGAAGAAGAAAATGCTATTGTAAGACATGGGTTAAAAGAATCTACTGCTTTAGCTGTAGTATTTGGCCTATTGATTGTAGCTGTTACTTTTGGAGTCATACTTACTTTAAAAACAAATATAGTTGTACTTTTTATAGGAATGCTTTGCTTTGCTACAGGAATCATCTATACCTTTGGACCTATTCCATTATCTCGTATGCCTTTAGGTGAGATATTTTCAGGTTTTTTCATGGGATTTATAATCATGTTTTTAGCAATTTACAT
>JAUQXG010000150.1 GCA_030834765.1 Lutispora sp. | reverse complement strand
TTACTAGCTATTCTCACATTGTTAACTGTTTCTTTTTTAATATTATCTTTGGCAGGTTATACATATTTAACTAGACTATTAAATGATGAGATTTCTGAGAAGATGGCACATCAATTAGACAGCACAGCAAACATCATTGATAAGATGCTTATACAACACAGCAGAATTGCTGAGTCAACAGCACAGGCAGCAGGAGTGCTGGGCAATTCCATATCCAAAGACACCTATGTTTCCATATTGTCCAGTGCAGCAGACATGAATGCTGATACCTTTGGAGCGGGGGTTTGGTTTGAGCCTTTTATTCACGAAGGCATAAAGTACTTTGGCCCTTATGTATATAAGGATGGAGAAAATTTGGTTACCACCCTTGATTATGAGAAATCAGATTATGACTTTCATAATCAACAATGGTACACATTGGGCAAATCAGCAAATAAACTGTCTGTAGCTACTGATCCTTATTATGATGCACTTACAGATATAACCATGATTACTACAAATGCACCTATATATGATAAAAATAAAAATTTTATAGGTGTTGTAACTGCCGATATGGATCTATCTAGTTTACAAAAGTTTGTTTCCGGATTAAAGATAGGTAAAGGTGGCAATGCTATTCTGCTAATGGCCGATGGTACTTATCTTGTAGACAAAAGTACTGATAACATAATGAAAGCAAAAATAAATGAAGATAAAAATAGTTCATTAGCAGCTTTGGGTAAAGTTATTATACAACAAAAGAAAGGTGAAGCTACCTTTACAGACTCTCATGGGGTAAATGTAGTGAATTTTACAACTGTACCAAATACAGATTGGATATTAGCTCTTAGTATCCCTGAAAAGGAGTTATATGAGAGCATAGATAAGCTACTTATGAATTTAGGTTTGTTTATATTAGTAATACTCTTGTTGGTAGCGGCTGCGGTCTCATTCATAGGCAGACACCTAAAGAAACAAATAAATGCAGTCAATGTGTTTTCTGCTACAATGGCAGAGGGTATATTCAACACTTCTATTCCGGTTACCTCATCTGATGAAGTAGGACAAATGGCTGGAAACTTAAATACAATGGTGACTAAACTGCAAAGCTTGATAGGTAATGTTATAAGCAGCATGTCAGAGGTTACAACTATATCCGGGGTACTATCAATAGGTGTAAGTCAGAATTTAAATGCCATAGATCAAATAACAGAGTCTATACAAGATGTGTCAATAGGGCAAGAGCAGCAAACTAAGTTAATTGATTCTTCAACTTCTGCTTCAGAACAAACATTGTCTATCATAGAAAACATCTCGGATAAAATGCACGGTGTTACTGTTGTAGCCAAGGATGCCTCTGAAAAGGCGGAAAATGGCAACCAAGTGGTATCACAAGCTATAACTCAAATGAATACAATCCATGATAAAGTGGGAGCTATTTCAGTAGGTATCCAGACTTTAAGCGAAAAGTCCAATAAAATAGGTGACATCGTATCCTCTATTACAGCAATAGCTAGTCAGACAAACTTATTAGCCTTAAATGCAGCTATAGAAGCTGCGAGAGCTGGGGATTCAGGTCGAGGATTTGCTGTGGTAGCAGATGAGGTCAGAAAACTAGCTGAACAATCATCTGAAGCTGCCTCCAATATAACGAAGCTTATATCTGAGATACAAGTAGAGGTTCAGAACTCTTCACACAATATGGGTCTAGGGGTTACAGCAGTAAAAGATGGCATGACAATGATCAAAGATGTAGGAACATCCTTTACTGATATCAACCACTCTGTTACAGATATTTCTTCTGAAGTAAGCGGAGTTTCTGAAGTATTGAATTCTGTTGTGGCACAAACTCAAGTCATGGTAAATGCAGTTCAAAATATACTGACAATATCAGAGCAGGCTACTGCTGATGTACAAAATATAGCAGCATCTACCGAGGAGCAGAACGCGTTAATGAAGGAACTATCTGATACATCTCAAAAGATGTCAGAGATTACGAAATCTGTAGAAGTGGATTTAGATAAGTTTAAAGTATAATTAAAATGGGGAATAGCTCTTAACTTTGGGCTATTCCCCACTTTTTATAAATAATGGCTGTAACCAGCAATCTTTATAAATGCGTTGCGGTTATAATAAAAGCATATATTACAATAAGCCCAAATAACAATTGATTATTTGGGCTTATAAATTATTTCTATTTCCCACATCATTAAATAATTGCATTTTTAGTAATCTTATCAAACACATGAATCTTCTCTACATCAAAGCTTAAATTCAAATAGCTCCCTACTGTTGCCCCAAATCTTGTATCTACCTTCACCACTATGTTGTTCTCTAGGAGCTCTAGATATAGTATATTTTCATATCCCAATATTTCTACAAGCTCCAATTTCAATGATATGGCATCACAATTGTTCTCTTCTGCTATCCTTATATTTTCAGGTCTTATTCCAAGTATCACTTCTCTATCTTTATACCCCATTTTCAATAGATTTTCCGAAATCTCAGAGGATATCTTTATTTTAAATTCTCCAAATTTCAGATAGACTAAGTCTCCTTCTGCTATCACACAGGCATCTATAAAATTCATTTGCGGACTTCCTATAGTGGAAGCCACAAAGAGATTGGCAGGCTTATCATAAATGGTTTGAGGATCAGCAATCTGCTGGATATACCCCTTATTCATTACAACTATCTTTGTACCCATTGTCATTGCTTCTGTCTGATCGTGAGTTACATATATAAAGGTTGTATGGAGTCTATGATAAAGTTTTACAATCTCCGCTCTCATTTGGACCCTCAACTTTGCATCTAGGTTGGATAAAGGTTCATCCATCAAAAATATTTTTGGATTCCTCACAATCGCTCTCCCTAATGCCACTCTTTGCCTTTGTCCTCCTGAAAGCTCATGGGGTTTCCTATTAAGCAAGCTTTCCATATCAATGGACTTGGCTATCTCTGTAACCTTTTTATATATTTCCTTCTTATTTATCTTCCTCATTTTCAATCCGAAAGCCATATTATCAAAAACCGTCATATGAGGATAGAGGGCATAGTTTTGAAAAACCATGGCTATATCTCTATCTTTTGCCTCTACATGATTTACCAGCTTTTCGTCTATGTATAACTCCCCTTTTGTAATCTGTTCAAGTCCTGCTATCATTCGAAGAGTAGTAGTCTTGCCACAGCCAGAAGGTCCTACCAATACCACAAACTCCTGAGAATCTATATTCAGACTCAGATTCTTAACCGCATGAAAACCATTATCATATATTTTATCGATATTTTTCAAAACAACCTTACTCATCTTTTACCTCCATACCCTGTGACTGGATATATTTATTGCCTTTTACCATAGCAATAGTAAAGAAACCCGCCCATAATATTATTATATTTTTTATTGAAAGCTCTATAGGGAAGCCGATGATATAAAGTACAAGGAAAGATAATATGATTGAGACTATAAGATAAAAACCTATACTCTTTACAGCTTCCATATCATTGTTGAAATGGACTTTTATGTTTTTTAATATATAAAATAGAATATAAAGCTCAGAAAGTAAAGATAATAAAAAAATCAAGGTTACTTGTTTTTGTAAAAATCCTATCATCAAATTATGATGAAGCATATAAGAATAATCAGCTTTGATAAATTGTACCACTCCCGCTTTCATAGTTTGAAGAATTTCGTTTATGCTGGTAGGGTCATCTGGGAATCCTCCTGGCAAGATATATAAGTCAAATGAAATCTTCTTCCATATAAATATGAGAACTATTAAAATTCCAACCATCTTTGAAAAAGCTATCCATAGTTTTAAGCCTATCTCTTTCATCATATTTGAAAAATAATCATCTCTAAAATAACTTTTTAGAAGGCTTAGAGAATTTCTAAATATATTAAGTACAATCAAAAGCAAGGTGTATATCCAATATATACCTATGATAAAAAATAAAATATCAACCCTTTGTTTAGATAATATGCCTTTCTCACGCCAGTCCTCTATATAAAAATCATTAGGATTTTTGCCAATCAAATATATTTTATCTTTGATTATAGGTTTATCGAGGGAATCTTCAACAGCTTCAAATTCAATATTTGTAATATAATAATCTTGCTTTTCTTCCTCCATTATACTCAAGGGTATATATGCATAAGGCAGCTTCTTTTCTATAATCTTTCCTATTATGGATGTATCATTTTGAGTTATTCCTATTATTTTAAACTTTTTACCATGTATATATATATCTAAACCTATCACATCATCTGATTTAAAAAGGCTTTTGGCTAAACTTTCATCAATAACTGCCACATAGTCTTTATCCTCATAATCCTTTTGGTTCAAAAATGAGCCTCTTTTTAATTTCATATTATAAAACGCATTGTATTCACCCTTTATGCCGCAAATTAAGGCTTCCGTCTTGGATTGCTTTGTGGCTGCATGTCCTTTATTAAAGGTATAATAGGTCATCATCTCTGAAGATAATACCTTCTCCAATTCCTCTGCATCAGCTTTATCCAAAGCATTTTTCAATAGAGAATCTCCCTTTAACCTCACAGTAAATCTATTATATCCTACATTGCCGAACAGTTCCTGGGTTTTAGAATACGTTGATTTGCACAGGAGCATAGTGAGAATAAAAATAAATATGATTGCAAAAATACTCTTCTTCCTCATTCACCTCCACCTCACTTTTATTTTTCTAATATTACAGAGTTCCTATCAAATAAACTCTTATTGCTGGAAACCACTACTTTTTCACTTCCAAGTAAGCCTGAGCGTATTCCTATATAGCTATTATCTGACTCACCGATTGTAACCTTGCGCTTTGACACCTCATATTCTTTGCCCAATGGCCCCTCTCTCTCTTCCAGTACAAATACATATTCTCCTTCACTATCCTTTCCTATAGCCGATCTAGGTACGATGATATCATAGGAGCCAATCTTCTTTTTCAAATAAAGCTCTCCAGTTTCCCCACCAAGCAAATCAGCCTGATCTAAATCCGCTATTATAGTCTTTTTGCTATAATCGTCTTTTTTATCACCTATAGCTTTTACCTGACCATCTAGTGTTATATCTCCCCTATTTTTGATGATTATCTGAACCTCATCTCCTAGGTTTATGTATTGACTTTTGCCGCTGTCTAAGTCCACTCTCATTTGAAAGCCACTATTTACATTATCCAATATATATACAGGATCAGAATCATTAAGTATCATTCCTTTTTTAAAGTTTATTTCTTTCATTATGCCTTCCGATGGGGAAAGAATAAGAGAATTCTCTATATCTTCCTTGATATCTCTTATTTCAAGCTCTTTCTTTGCTATGGACAGCTTTGCAGCCTCAATATCCCTAAGACTATTTTGCTGACCCTGCTCAAATTCTTTCTTTAGGTTGTCAAGTTTTGTCCTTATTGAATTGCACTCTCTTTCCTTGGCTTCAAATGTATTTTTTGATTCAGCCCCTTGTTCATATAATGCTTTGTAGATCACCAAATCCTTTTCTTTATAGGATAAATCTTCTTCTAACTCCTTAAGTCTTTGATTATAAGTATTTATGCTGTTAATCTCTTTATTCGATAAGATATTGTCATATTCAAGCTTCAGCTCTGAAAGCTCAATATTTTTTCTCTCCAGCTCCTTTTCAATATCTTCTTTGGCTAATACCATGATAATATCGCCTTTTCTTACTCTGTCGCCTACATGAACCTTTACTTCCTTTATCTGGGCTGTCACAGACACATAGTGCTCTATTCTATCCTTTACCTCAACGATACCCTCTCCGATTATTTCTTTGGTCAAGCTGCCAGCACCAATGTTCTCAGCCCTGACCTTTGGCAGAGTCCAGCTATAAAAGCTCTTAGAAAAAAAGGTAAGAACTATAATGATGCCAAGGAAAATCTTGGCCAAATTTAATATTTTCTTTTTCCTATTCACTATTGGCTTTTTTGTTTCATATATATTCACTAGTATCCACCCCTTCATCATTTATGATAGAACGCGAGATGCCTTCTACTAAATAATTTTCACCATACAAAAACATGAGAAGCATAGGAAGCATATATATTATACTGGCAGCAAAGGCAATACCTAGTTCAGTATGATTTATCTTTGATAAGTATATGGATAAAGGATATTTATTGGTGTCTTTTAAAAATATCAATGGCTGCTCTACCATATTCCAATTATCTATAAAGGATAAAATAGCTAAAGAGGCTATCCCTCCTTTAGATAAGGGTAAAGCTATTTTAAAAAATATTTGCAGCAATGAGCATCCATCAACTCTTGCCGCTTCTATGCATTCATTGGGAATTGCTATCATGAACTGCCTCATCAAGAATACGCCAAAGGCGCCAAATACTCCAGGAAATATGATAGCAGAGTATTTATCAATAAGTCCCAATTTGTCTAAGGTGATGTAATTGGGAACTAAAGTGACTTGAAAGGGCATCATCATAATGATGATATATATAAAAAACAGAACATCTTTTCCTTTGAACTTTAGTTTGGCAAAAACAAAGGCTGCCATGGAGGATATCACAACTTGTCCTGCGACAATAGGCAAAACAATAAAAACAGAGTTCCAAAACATTCTCAGAAATTTATGTTTGGCAATGAGAATATCATAATACTGTCTCAGTGTCACGGAGTCTGGTATTAGCTTCATACTAAAAAAAGTATTCTGATCTAGCTCCTCATCATTTCTGCTATAATTGTTCTCTATCTCTTGGCTTCCCATAAAGGAATTCGTCACAGTTAAAATCATGGGAAATAGCATCATCAGAGCCAAAGCAATGAGCAATATAGTCATAATCTTTGCTTTTATTCTACTCATTCCTCTACCTCCTAATTCCCAATGGATTCATTGATTTTTTTCTGTATCTTAAATAAAATAAAAACAAATATATAAATTACTAAGGTCATCAAAATTGCAGAGGTGACCAGCTTATGATAATCCAGTTTTCGGAAGGCATTGTTCATATAGTGTTGAAGCATATATATACTTTGATGGGGATAGTCCCCCGCTATTAGATATACTTCTCTAAATACCTTGAAGGAATTGATAATAGATATTATTATTACAAAAAATGTGGTTGGCATCAGATAGACAAGGGTAATATGAAAAAACTTTGCAATTGGCCCTGCACCATCTATGCTGGCGGCTTCATAATATTCTTTTGGTATGCCTTGAAGTCCTGCAAAGAATAAGATTATGTTATACCCCATGTTTTTCCATATATAAATTGTTATTACTGCCATCATGGCATAAGATGAATTCATCCAATCAATAGACGGTATGTGAAAAAAATATAGTATATTATTTAAAAATCCTTCTTTATTAAAAAAAAGTTCAAAAAAGATTATGACAGATGCTACAGGCACCACTAAAGGCACTATGAATGCAGTTTTAATGTTCTGGGAAAAGTGTATTTTTTTATCTAACAGCATAGACAATAGCAAAGAGATTATTATGATAAGAGGAACGCTTATCATAGTAAAGATAGCTGTATTAATAACAGCTTGTTTATATGCATGATTGCTAAGAAGATTTATATAATTTTGCATCCCAACAAACTCTCCATTTATAGGACTATCAAAAAGAGAATATATGATCATCCATATAAAGGGGATAATATAAAAAATTAATAACCCTATCACGCTGGGTGCTATCAATATCAGAGTCATTATGGTTTCTTTTTTCTTATATTTTGAAAACATAATCATCTTCCTTATTGTATAATTTTGATTAAAATAATCATATCGAAATATCCCATATTAAACAAAAAGTGAGAATATAGGATAAATTTATCTTATGTTCTCACTTGTTGCATTCAATGCTTAATTACTACTCGCTAAGGTACAATCCTGCCTTGTTTTGTATGGTCTTGGCTGTCTCCTCAGCACTCATATTGCCAGCAAGATATATTTTTACTTCACTCCAAATGGTATTGACTAATTCTTCTGGTGCCCCCAATGCATCATTTTTATTCAGGCTACTTCTTATACCCTTAAAGGCTTGTAAGGTGGAATTTACATCAAAACCATGCTTTTTCATGGTTTCTAGTTCCATTGATAACCTTTTTTCATCTGCTTTTTTGTTTATTGGAAAATCATTTTCACTCAGATAAAACTGAATGTCCTCGCTCAAAAGGTATTTTATATATTTCCATGCCTCTTCTTTATATTCTGAATTGCTATTTATACCTACATTATAGGCAAAGAATGGCTTTGTATTAGCATTTTCTCCTGTAGGTCTTGGCAATAGTACCATTCCATCTAAATAGGGATTAATAATATGAGATGTCCCATAATTTCCTGAATAAAGATCAGGATAAAATAGTGTACTGTTCTCCAGCATCTCTAAATTGCTTCCACCCTTAGGAAAAGGCTTTGCTTCAGGATGTTCAAATTTTCCACTTTTGATTGACATTAAAAGCTTTAATGTTTCTAAAAATTCCTTTGAGTCAAACTTTGCAGCCTTCTTGTCCCAGTCGATATAATACTCCAGCTCATCTATTACTATATTCTTCAATACATAATCCTCAGAATATTTGGATACAGCATAACAGCTTTTACCTTTTTGGTTCGCTTTATTCATTGCATCATAGAAGTCTCTCCAGCTCCAGTCTATACCCACGGTTATCCCCTTATCCTCCAAAAGCTTCTTATTCCCTATGTAGAATTGCTTCGTATACAATATAGGCATTATATACTGATGCGCTCCATACTTAGAGCCTTCTATAACTGCTTCATTATAATCATTTTTATTAAATCCATTATCTACATTTATCGCTTCGTTTAAATCCATGAAGACTCCTTTTGAAATGTACCCCATAGCAGGATAGATACCGCACAATATGTCTGGCCCTTTTCCTGTTAAAAGCTCTGTGTT
>JAUQXG010000149.1 GCA_030834765.1 Lutispora sp. | reverse complement strand
GAAAAAAAGTCCCTTCAGAAAAAAGGCCTTATAAAGTTCCATTTTACCCATTCACTCCAATCATAGGAATACTAGGAGGTACTTATATTCTATACAGCACAATTGTTAGTGCCCCTTTGAGATCAATGATAGGAATAGGTATAGCACTTTTAGGTCTTCCTGTATTTTATTATTTAAAAAGAAAAAAATAATGATTATATAAAAAGCAATATATCCATTCTGCTGCAAAACGGTATAGCCTTGAGGCTATACCGTTTTGTATTTCGGCACATCCACAAACCTTTTCGGCTATCTGTCATACACACTGTGAATGGATTGACTATCTATGTGATAAAATCATAAGATTAAAACGGGGTTAGAAAAGGCTAACTCTCTTTATCATATGAAATTTTTATATCATTAAATGAAGCAATGGAAAGGAGTGAGTATAAATATGAAGAAAACAGGTTTGATTCCCCGATTGATGAGCTATGCAGGAAAGCACAAAATCATTATGATCCTGTCCTGGATTTTTTCTGCCATCAGCGGGGTTCTTAGCTTGGGGCCTTACATTTGTATTTATTTTGTAGCACAGGAATTGTTGGCCTCAGGAGCGGACTTAGCCTTATTAAATAATGAAACAATGATGCATTATGGATGGATGGCTGTTAATCTTACCATGTTTTCCTTTATGTCCTATGGATTAGGTTTAATATGTTCTCATTTGGCTGCCTTTAATTTAGTGGCAAATGTGAGAATCCGGCTGGTCAGACATTTAGGAGAACTTCCCTTGGGCTTTCATATTACAAATCCCAGCGGGAAGATAAGAAAAATCATTGAAAAGAATTCAGAAAACATGGAAAATTTTGTAGCCCATCAGCTGCCAGATACAGCACAGTCCATTATCGTACCTATCGCTTTTTTAGCAAGCATGTTCTATTTTGACTGGCGCTTGGCTTTGATTTGTATGGTTCCCATCATCATAGGCTTTTTCATCCTAAGCCTTATGCTCAAAGGAGAAAGTGATGTTTTATTAGAAAGCTATCAAAAATCTTTAGGAGACATGAGCAATGCAGCAGTGGAATATGTAAGAGGAATTTCTGTAGTAAAGGTTTTTGGCCAAACAGTACACTCCTTTAAACGTTTCCATAATTCCATCATGACCTATAAAAAATTTGTAACGGAGTACGCCTTGTCTATGGAAAAACCTATGAGTGGTTATATTGCAGCCGTCCACGGCATCTTTTTTGTGTTGATTCCTGCCGGTATTATTTTATATCAATGGTCAAGCAATATAGAACGCCTTATTCTCAGCTTTATGTTTTTCGTGGTATTAACACCACTGGCCTCTGTAACGCTCATGCGCATTATGCACAGCTCCTCCAACCAGATGATCACCTCTCAAGCCTTGGATATTATTGAGAATCTTTTAAATGAAAAGACTATGGTTCAAACAACCCATCCCCAAACGCCATCCTCTTATGACATTATTTTTGATTCAGTATCCTTTCAATATGAGAAGGAAGGGTCAAAGGTAATTGATGAACTGTCATTCACCGCAAAGGCAGATACCATAACTGCACTTGTGGGGGCTTCCGGCGGAGGAAAAACCACTGTTGCCAACCTGATCTCTCGGTTTTGGGATGTGGATAGCGGAAGGATTCTCGTGGGGGGTGTGAATGTAAAAGACATGGATTATAATCAGTGGATGAACCAGGTCAGCTTTGTTTTTCAAGATGTAAATCTATTTAAAATGACAATCGCACAAAATGTGGCCTTCAGCAGACCAGAAGCTACAGAAGATGAAATCAGAAAGGCTCTGCATTTGGCACAATGTGACGATATTCTTGCTAAGCTTCCCCATGGAATGCACACAGTTATCGGCACAAAAGGAATCTATGTATCAGGAGGTGAGATGCAGCGCATTGCCTTAGCACGAGCTATTTTAAAAAATGCACCCATTGTCCTTCTGGATGAAGCCACTGCTTTTGCAGATCCGGAAAATGAATATAAAATTCAAAAGGCTCTTCAGGTGCTTATGAAGGGCAAGACGGTAATCATGATTGCTCACCGCCTGTCCACTGTGACGGATGCTCATCAGATTTTAGTTCTTGAAGGTGGAAGGCTATGTGAATCAGGCTCCCATAAGGATTTAATAAAAAAAGACGGTCTATATGCCAAAATGTTCATGGAATATCAATCCAGCACTGCATGGAAAATAGGGGGTGCATCACATGCTTAAAAATATTTTTTCTTTAAGTGGAAAAGGAATGAAAAATGTCTTTTGGGCCATTATTCTAACTGCATTTCACAATCTTAGCGTAATGCTTCCTACAGCATTGCTTCTTATTCTCATATCTGAAATGATAGAAAGCTTTTTAGGAGAAAAAACACAAAGTCCCTCTCTTCTCCTTTATTGGAGCGTAGCATTACTGCTTTTAGTCAGCATCTATTGGATTTATCGCTTCACCTATCGAAAAACCTATATTGCTGCCTATGAGGAAAGCGCCAACACTCGAATTACTCTGGCAGAAAGAATTAGGAAGCTGCCCCTTTCCTATTTTGGCAATAAGGATTTAAGCGACTTAACCAGTACACTGATGGATGATACTGCCACCGTAGAGCATACTTTGGCTACTGGTATCGCCGAGCTTTTTGGTGGAATTATTTCCAGCACAGTAATTTTACTTACCTTGCTTTTCTTGGATTGGCGAATGGGTCTAAGCTTATTTATCTGCCTACCTATTTCCCTGCTGATTCTTGCTGTCAGTTATAGGGTAAGCTCCTCCTCTAATTGGAAAAATCGTCATGCTAAGCTGGATGTCAGTGAAGGGATTCAGGAGTATCTGGAAAATATTAAGGTAGTGCAGACCTCTCCACAAAAGGCATCTTATAGACTTCGTGTGGAAAAACAAATCAAAAAGGTTGTGCGCACTTCTCTAGTCTATGAATTAGTGATGGGGTTTTTTATTAATGCCGCTTACAATACACTGCGTGTTGGGCTAGGTTTGGTGGTGGTCATGGGCTCTTATTTGATTGCTCAAGGCAAGATTACTCTTATAACCTATTTGTTATTCCTCTTTGTAGCATCACGTATTTATGATCCCTTTACCACTCTTTTCTTTAAGATGGGAGAGTTCTTTTACTCTCTTGTCAGTGCCTCAAGAATTCGAGATATAAGGGATTATCCTGTACAAAAGGGCAGTCCGGATATAGTATTCCATTCATATGACATCACCTTCCAAGGGGTCTCCTTTGCATATAATGCAAAAACCGTCATTGATAATGTTTCCTTCGTGGCAAAGCAAGGAGAAATCACAGCACTGGTAGGTCCCTCCGGGTGCGGTAAAAGTACATTGAGCAAACTGGCATCACGTTTCTGGGATGTCAACAGCGGACAAATCCTCATTGATGGGAAAAATATCAATGATATGGACCCAGAAACTCTCCTCAGCTATTTCTCCATCGTATTTCAGGATGTGGTATTGTTTAATGACACTATTTACAACAATATAAAAATCGGCAAAAAAGATGCCACAGAGGAGGAAATAATCATGTCCGCCCAGATGGCAAGATGTGAGGATTTTATTCACAAGCTTCCTAAGGGATATGATACAGTCATTGGCGAAAATGGAAAAACATTATCCGGGGGAGAAAGGCAGCGTATTTCTATTGCCAGAGCCTTGCTCAAGGATGCACCCATCATTTTACTTGATGAAGCTACA
>JAUQXG010000148.1 GCA_030834765.1 Lutispora sp. | reverse complement strand
GCTGCTAAGGCAGAGTTGGATTTTATAGAGTCCATACCGTAATTAGAATTAGTAATTAATATACTTCCACCTAGGTCTAAGTCCCACTTGGTTTTCATGATTTTTGCACATTCCCATGGAGAAGCAACTTCTAAATGATTTGGACTTTTATAAGAGATAACAGGGATACCTGCAACATGAAGCCCTTGTGTTGTAAGATCAATACTTGCTGACAAGGCAAAATCAGAACATACTACACACACATTTGATTTTTCCATCTCTGAAATATCTAATAAGTTCTCAAGGTTATTGGATATGTTTTGATGAATGGTCGAAATCGTATCACAAGCCAACACTTTTATGCCTGCTATTTCAGAAAAAATCATAGCGGCGGATAGTGAGGCTTTGCCCGATTTTTCTAAAGCAATCATATAGGGAATGTCTTTTCTTTCTATGTGAATCAAATTTTTTTCACTCAATAAAAAATCTAATTCATCTTTATTTAAGCCTATTTTTATCCTGCCGTCAATTATAGCAATGAATGCAGAAACTGCACCATTTTCTTCTGCTACAGATTCAATGCTGGAAATGGAATCTAATTCATTAAATAGGGATGATGGAAAGGCTACAATGGGTATATCAAATTGAAGAGCTTTGAGCACTTCTTTATTTATATCTATATAAGATGCGTAATTGTTCATCATCTACCTCCATGAGAAAAGTGTTATATGTAGATAATATATCAGATATATGATACTCTGTAAATTGCAATATAATAAAAAGCCGCCAGCTAAGCTGACGGCAAGTTGTTTCTATTCGTTCATAATTCCTGTTACTTCGAATATTTTAAAGAGTAAGCTAAGAAATATTGATAATACCGTTGCAAGAGCCATACCAGCGAGTGTTACAGTGCCAATTTGAATATGAGCACCACTTAGTCCAACTATTAAAACTACTGATGTGAGCGTTAAGTTTTTAGGCTTACTATAATCAACCTTTGACTCAACTAACATTCTAATACCTGATGTAGCGATTACTCCAAACAAAAGAAGTGAAACGCCACCCATTACTGGAGACGGTATTGTTTGTATTGCAGCAGCTAATTTGCCAAAGAATGATATGACGATTGATATGATTGCTGCACCTGCTATAACCCATACACTATAAACCTTTGTTATAGCCATAACACCTATGTTTTCACCATAAGTTGTAGTTGGTACTGAGCCTAAAAGTCCTGAAATTGTGGTTGATAATCCATCACCCAGTAAGGATCTATGCAGGCCTGGATCTTTTTGAAGATCTCTGCCTATAATATTGCTTGTTACAACAAGATGACCAATGTGTTCAGCAATAACAACAAGAGTTGCTGGAAGTATGGTGATGATTGCAGTCAGATTAAATACGGGAGTATATATAGTAGGTATTGCAAACCATGCAGCATCAACAACTGGCTTGAAGTTTACTATACCTGCAAATAATGCTATGATATATCCTGAAACTACGCCGATAAGAATGGGTATGATTCCTAGAAAACCTTTAAATGCTACATTACCTATTACAACGATGCCTAGGGTACATATAGATACTAAAAGCACCTTAGGATTAAGATATAAATCAGGATTGTTTGAATCTAGAACAAGTCCTGCCATTTTTGCAGCAGTTGGTGCAAGTTCAAGTCCTATTATGGCTATAATAGCACCCATGGCTGCAGGAGGGAATACAATATCAATCCATTTGATGCCCATAAATTTTACTATCATTGCAACTGAAATAAATACAAGTCCAGATACAATAAATCCACCCAATGCAAACTCATAACTATAGCTGGATAAAATTACGAAAACCGGTGACAGATATGCAAAGCTTGAACCTAAAAATGCAGGAATTTTACCTTTAGTAATGAAAATATATAGGAGTGTACCTATACCATTTAGCAATAACACGGTTGCAGGATTGATGTTGAAAAGAACGGGGACTAATACCGATGCTCCAAACATTGCAAAAAGATGCTGGAAGCTTAACGGGATCATTTCTAATAATGGCAGTTTTTCTTCTACTTGAATCACTCTTTTATTCATTTTCTTCCTCCTTACTTATTGTCTCACTGGACAAATTTAAAGCTAGGTCAGTTATCTGAACCGTAGTAATATTATCATAAAAATATTTGTTTGTCCATATACTTTTTTGCGTTTTTATTTAATATTTACTAGCGAAGCTTTGATTATGGTTTTTAATGTAAAAAGAAATATTTTGGTTATACTTCATATTAGAACAATGAATAATTGACAGTAAAGTGTTTGTCATGTAAAATCAATGATGTTAAAATAGGTAATTACTAAACTTTATTTTTGGAAAGAGGTTTATATATGCTGGCAGCTAATGAAAGATTATCAAAGGAAATTAAAAGAAGAAGGACTTTTGCAATAATCTCGCATCCCGATGCAGGAAAAACAACGCTAACCGAAAAACTATTATTATACGGAGGCGCGATAAGACTTGCAGGAGCGGTAAAATCCCGAAAATCTCAAAAATATGCCGTATCAGACTGGATGGAGATAGAAAAGCAAAGAGGAATAT
>JAUQXG010000147.1 GCA_030834765.1 Lutispora sp. | reverse complement strand
AGGCTCCAGCTTGTTCAATCTAATAATTTCCCTAAAGTCCACATTAAGCTTCTGCCCTATGACCATTACACTGTCACCAGGCTGTACTATATAGAATTCTTCCCTGGATGGTATAATTAGTGTCATTCCTATTACTAAATTATTGATATCAGTCAATCCATTCATCTCAACAATAATTCCTATAGGCACGTTGTATCTTGCAGATATTTTCCAAAGACTATCTCCCTGCTTCACTGTATAGATCTCCAAAGCATATCACCTCTTATTACTATTCCTTATTAAATATATGATGAAATATATAAATATAATGCATATGTTATAAAATACAAAATCTATCTCTATTTTTTGCAAATAAAAAAACAGATTAAATAAATAATCTGTTCCATACCTATTTGGTGGGCGGTACTGGGATCGAACCAGCGACCCCTACGATGTCAACGTAGTACTCTAACCAGCTGAGCTAACCGCCCAATGAATATATTATATAAAAAATATGTTGCGCCGTCAAATATAATTGCATTATAATTCAAAAAACTAAAAAACTCAGATTTCTCTGAGTCTAAAATGCTTTTTGGTAGCGGCGGTCAGATTCGAACCAACGACCGCTCGGGTATGAACCGAGTGCTCTAGCCAGCTGAGCTACGCCGCCATATATATGCCTGTCACCATTATAGTGCACACTACTAAGTAGCGTAGGCTAATTAATTTCAAATTGGTTGCGGGAGTAGGACTTGAACCTACGACCTCCGGGTTATGAGCCCGACGAGCTACCAACTGCTCTATCCCGCGATGTTTGTGGTGCCGAAGACCGGAATCGAACCGGTACGGTCGGTAAGGACCGCAGGATTTTAAGTCCTGTGCGTCTGCCAGTTCCGCCACTTCGGCTTGTGTCTCAAACGATATGTTCTTAACGACAAGATTTATTATATCTCCTTTGACATTAATAGTCAAGCACTTTCTTGATTATTTATTAAAAACTTAAAAAATCATGTGAACTTAGATATATTATCCTGTATAAAACCCTGTATTATTCATACTCCTAGGATATATTTCAAAATCGTGCCTTCTAAGTTATCATTCTCGCTTATTGTTACCTGAGTTTTCCCTAAGTTATCCAATAAAAATATCAAAATATATAATCCTGCTGGAATCACATCTGCTCTTTCTCGCTGCAACCCTAGGATATCATATCTTTCTGGAATTGTGGTGCTTTTGATTTTTTCAAATGAATCTTTCAAATAGTCCAAACTCAAAATGCTATTATGAACAATATCCGAATTATAATACTTTAACTGGTGATACATCGATGCAAGTGTTGTTGCTGTGCCACCGATGGCTACAATATTGTCTATGTTTTTTTGTTTTAAGAAGTTCATGGCAGAAGCAAAAATCACTTCTAAGCTTTTGTTCAGGGCATACATATCCTCATCTGATATTGGATTAGATTTTACAAAGCTTTCCGTCATTCTGACAGCTCCGACATTTAAACTAACTGTATAATATATAGAAGCCTTATCTGCTAAAATCAATTCTGTGCTGCCCCCACCGATATCTATTACTAAAACATTGTCTGATTGCTTATCAAACTCACTCATCACGCCAAGCATACCCAGTTGGGCTTCCTCATTGCCTTCAATCACTTTTATATCCACACCAGCTTCTTTCTTTGACAGACTCAGAAATTCTTCTCTGTTTTTTGCATCTCTCACTGCACTAGTGGCTATCACTACAATATCTTCAGCTCCAAAATCTCTTGCTTTGTCAGTAAACTTTTTTAAAGCATCTAAATTCCTTCTAATAGCTTTTTCATTCAATATACCCGATTTTGCAACATCCTGTCCTATTCTCGTAGTAATCAGCTCTTTACTTTTACTTAGAATTTTGTGATCTTCCAATTCACAAAGAAGTAATCTCATGGAGTTAGTTCCTA
>JAUQXG010000146.1 GCA_030834765.1 Lutispora sp. | reverse complement strand
GTCTGACTTTCTTTTAAAAAGCTTGGGGTCTCTATCCTAGTCCTCAGCTCATATTCCCCCATGTCTGCAAAGGAGTATGTTCCTGAAAAATGTTCTCCTTCATTTTTCAGGTTGATTTCTTCCTGGCTCCCATCCTTTAAGTTCTTTATGATGAGCATTCCAGTGGAGGATTGATAAAGCTGAGAATCTGTCAGTCTTTGGCCTCCGCTTGCTATATAGGTACTTATATCTATATGATCTCCAACTTTAAGACTGGAATTTGGTGTCAGCTCCATAGCGATATCAATATCATAATTAAATATAAGATTTACTTTTATCTGGTCCCCCGATATTCCCTTAACCTTTAAAAGCCAATCTCCTTGCTTGGGACTTAAAATCTTTATCATGGAGTATTTATCTGATACTGTATATTTGATATTATCGGCGCTCATATTTTTCTCATTGCCTTCATTATCAAAAAGCTTCACTTCCAACGGATTTTGTGAAAGCAAGGATATATTTGCTTCTACAACATTGGAGTCAGGTATGGATATTTTTATATCTATAAAGTCTCCAGTACTGTTAAAGTAACCGGGAGACACTATTTTAAGGTTTAAATGATCTGCAAATATTTCACTTAATATTTGTGGTAAGTTCTCTGCTGTATCTGTCACAAAGCTTTTTGCCTTTGTAGATTCTGAAATGCTTCTTAGCTCTCCTTGATCTACAGAACCATCTGCATTCAAACCTATCGTATAGATAGGATAACCTTTGTACTCAGAAATCTGAAGGGCTTCTTTTTTATCTGCTTGGGACTGCTCTATAGTCCTCTCTGATTTCTTAAGATCTGTAACCCCGTCAGATAACAATATAATCATGGGCTTATGGGAGGAGCTTCCATTCTTATCAAGCATCTCAACAGCCTTTTTCATTGCTAACCCTATATCTGTCGAGCCTTTTCTTGGGAAGCGTGATGCGACATCCTTAAGAGACTGCTTATCTTGTGCATCTTTAATTTCCATAAGCTGCCTCTCCCCTATAATGCTGTCATTATAAGCGATGATTCCTACTTTATCACCCTTTACAGAGCACATATCTATAAACATTTTTACAGCTTCTATGCTTATTTTTTTCGTATCACTGTAATTCATTGAATTACTGGAATCCAATACTAAAACAGCATCTATCTTTGATGTGCTGTTTGCAGGATCATAACCTGCAGCGCTGGCATAGGTATATGGTATAAACATGAGCTGAAAAAATAACATACCAATCATAAGTATCATAGAAAAATACTTAAGCCTTTTCCTCATACAAAGCATTCATGTCCCTCCTTTTAATTTATATAATTTAATCTAGCAGCCTCTATTGCAGGAAGCTGTAATAGATATACTCCATCTATCATTAGGTTTTCATATCCCCTATAATTTCCTGTTACTGTAGCTTGCCCTGTATGCAAACTACTTCCGCCTTTAAGAATAATGCATTTATCAAAGCCTTCATACAGCCCTTCGTCACCACTAAGCCTTGCCACCGCTCCGATGTCATTTACGTATATGATATTGCACCTTAGCTTTAAGCCGTATTCATATCTTCCATCTTGGTATTCCTTTAAAGCCTCAGTATTGTCGACTCCTATATACCCTAATATATAATGCCCTTCTCTTACTATATAATAACAGGCTTTGTTTTGTAAATCACCTACTGGATTATTTACCTGTATCATCCCATCATCCTCTACTATGATACTGTCTGCTTCTGTTCTCAATATCTCTTTTATATCATCACCTAAAATCTCATATAAAACATACTTGGAATTTCTTGAGCTGCTGTCCCCTTGTACAATGATAATAGGATTATTTTTATCCAAATTCTCGTTCATCTCTATGGTCTTTATTGAAGTACCATCTTTAAATACCTCTTTTGATAATATTTTTATAGTGGAATCTTGAAGCATTCTTCCAATAACAATCTTGCTTAGCTCATTTTCTTTTGTACTTGCAGCAATAGAGATTTTGGAACCCCATTTATCCTTAACAATAGAAGGATTCTCATAATTCATAGTTCCATCGTTGTCCATAAGTATTTTAGAAGGATTTTCCTCTATCCATGCTATTTGAGCGGACTGAATCATACTGCTGTTATCCTTATATGGATTTAAAGCTTCATATATCCCTATGGCTTTCTCAAAATCCTTGTTGTCAATAAAGGTATTTGCCTCCTTTAGAAACAAGCTTAAATACTCTTGAATAAGATTTTCTATCTTTGTTTTATATTTTTTTGATATGTCCGTTGTACTCTTTTCATATGCAATAGCATGAGCGGCAAAAGCCTTGTAATCCTTAGAATCTCTATCATAGGTAAATATATCTGTACTGTAAGCATCCAACCAGTTTTGAAGCCATTCATTATCTATTTTATTTATACCATTCTCTTCTGATATTCCATTAGCCTGTATAAGAATATTTTCAAATTTATCATGTGTCTTCAAATAATTAAGTTTGGCTTCATCATACTTCTTAAAAGAATCTTGAATTTGAGCATGTTTTTTATCCTTTCCACCATAGTACAAATCAGGTATGCTGAGCAATCCTTCCTTTAAGCTGTCACCTTTTTTATAGCTATTACTTTTCACTTCCGAATTCATACTCTTTATAAAGCTGCCTTTAAACTCTTCAAACGCCTTCCCAAGATGCCCTTCTATATCATAAAATTTTGCAGCTTCTGCAAATACTTCATGCTTCACCTTCTCTGTTTCCTTCAGAGATTCTGATTTCATGGAATTATATACTTTATAAGAATCAAGCAACATAAGAATTTCTTTATTAGATAAGCTTTGCAAAACTTTTTCTTTTAATTGCTTTATTTCTCTTTTTGTCTCCGTAACATAAAACAATGTGTTGAATCTATCCTCTAAATGTTGATTTTTATAATTAAAAAATCCTATACTACTGGATTTTTGATAATATTCTTCAGCCAAAACAAGCTGACCTTTGTTGTAATACATTTCAGCTTCATTGAAAAATTTCACCTTATTATATATGGTAAAAAACTTAACCATGGTCAATAGTAGGAAGGCTACTAATATTATTGTTATAATCAAGCTTTGTTTTTTTAATTTAATATAATTGCAGCTAAATCCTGTCATAATATTCTCTTCGCTCCTTTATAAAAGTGCCCTGCTAAAGTGTCTTTTTAAAAATATCCTTGAAAGTCACTATCTCCGCGGTATCTTTCCCTTACTACTTTTGCTGTTTCAGCATAAATATCCTGCCAATCAGGGTTGTTATAAGAAGTTAAAATGCTGCACAATCTGATGACACGTTCCTTTTTCATGTACATGATATATTTGACGATAAATTCTCTATATAGGTTCAAATAGCTTTGACTTTTCAACATAGCTTCGCAAATATTTACAATAATAGTCTGACCATCTT
>JAUQXG010000145.1 GCA_030834765.1 Lutispora sp. | reverse complement strand
AGCCAACTGTGTTTACATTAGCTATGTTATTGCCTATGGTATCCATTTTCATCTGGTGTGCCCTTAATCCTGATACACCAGAAAACATTGATCTCATCATGTTTTTTTGACCTCCTAAGTTTAAATTTTTATGCCTTTCTTCAGTCATTCCAAAAGGCTAAGCCTCCTAAAAAGGTCCGGCTTATATGATCACAGCACCATCAATGTTCGTAAAAACATTATCTTTTAAATTTTCATTAGCTGCTGCTGTCACGATTGTTCTGCTTTTCACATTAGCAATAAAAGCGGTATTTCCCATTATTATAAGCGTTTCCTTTACACCTTTATCAGCTGCTTTCGTTAGTGCAGCATCAATTTTTTGCATTTCCTGCTTAGATAAATTTATATTGCGAGATTGAAGTCTTTCAATAGCATGTTTTGAAAACTTTATTTCATTTTGCTTGTTTATTTGGCTCTGCAATATTTCTTTAAAATCACTGTTGGGATTTGCTGCTACTTTATTACGATTGTTTGACTCAATTACTCGGGCTATTGGAATGATTGGTCTATTTATTTTAATTTCATTCATCCTATCACCTCTGGACTATAAATAGCTATTTTACCTGATAAACATCCTCTAGCAAAACTTCCTTTTGATTTACAGATAAAAATACTGCGTTATTCTTTACAATAACCGTTTCTACTTGTCCTTCAATATCAATATATTTTTTCTCTGTTGTATCATAGTATTTTGCTTTTACTTCTTTTCCTATAAAATTACTTGCTGAAGAGAGTTTTATGTTCTGATTCATTAGTCCCAGCATCGCTTGATTGCTAATAATCTCGCTTACTTCTTTTACATCATCAAACAGAACTTCTTTTCCATCAATAGTCACATATACACTGCCATCCTTTAAGCTTGCTTTTTCTACTAATCCTTCAACCTCTTTTAGCTCGCTGCTTTTTTCATCTCTATAAGTTGCATAAGCATATTTGTTTGTAAGATTATATGCAGAATTCATCTTCATGGTCTTATTCATACTTTGAGTCTGTTCCAATGCGGTAAACTGAGCCATCTGTGCTATAAATTCCTTATCTTCCATAGGTTCTAACGGATTCTGATTTCTAAGCTGGGTCACTAAAAGATTCAAAAAAGCATCCTTATCTAAACTGCTACCATTGGTTTTTTCTTTTTGTCCTAAAGCACTAGAATATGGGGAATTACTTACTCCACTTACAGTCAATTTATTACCTCCTATGCTTTGTAATCTACGCTTCCTTCATGATATTCATATGGGTTTTTTGTTTCTATAAATAGTTGATCCATGTCGTCTGCAAAGTCTATTGATAACTTACGAACCGAGCTAGAAATTGAATCTTTCCATGCTCTATAGCCATTATTATTAGAATCCTTATTTTGTTGTCCAACAGAAACACTAAAACTTTGTACATCTATGCCCTTTTGTTGAAGCATGTCTTTTAATTGGTTAAAATTTGATTCGATAACTTCTTTAACTTGTTGACTTTCCGCTATGAATCTTGCACTCATCAGGCCTTTTTCAATCACTACTTTTAGGGAAAGCTTACCCAAGTTTTCAGGTCTTAGCTGCATATCCATTTCCGATGTATCGTTGCCTAATAAAACCTGAGCTTTTTCTACTATTTGTTTTAAAACTTCCATTTTGTATAACGGAGCAGGTTTATCAACTAAGTTCACTTTGTCTATTCCATTCCTTGCAATATTGTCTAGCTTGACTTCAGCATTTAATGGATCTTTCGGTTCAATAATGACTTTTTGCACAACTTTCTGTATGAGCTTCCCAGTATCTGTTTTTTTAGAAGCTTGGGCTTTCTCCTCACCCTTTTCTGTATTTTGATTCTCTTTAGATGTGGATTCCTCCATTGATTTAACTTCTATATCTTCATTATTACTAGGTCTATTACTATTTACAGGATTGGTTGAATCTTGAGATTTCTTATTTATATAAGAATCTTCTTTTGTTTCTAGATCTATTTGCACCACATTTGCCATTTCATTTTCTTTTGTACCTTTTTCGTCAATTGTTTTAAGTAAATTTTGAAATTCTGATTGAAGCTCCATAAATAAATTAGTTTCAGGGAAATCTTTAGACTCTACATGATCAACAGATAAAATTTCTTTTAACTTATTCATCATCTGATCAAGCTCCGAATTTGACAGAAAACTATTTGAGTCTTGGACAATCTTCATTTTATCCAATAATAGATACATGTCAGTTATTTCTTGGTCTGATAGCAAGTCATTGGATTCTTGATTTGTATCCTTTATATCTTTCAGCATACTATGGACCAAGTTTAATATATTTTCCATCTGTGCAATAACATCTTTGTTTTCATCGCTTATTTCAGTTTTTTCTTCATCCTTTGGCTCTTCAATGGCTTTAGTACTTTCTGAGTTATTCAACTTTTCTTTAAGCTTACTATTTTTTATGTCAGCATCATTGGAATTTTGGGTTTCTTCAAGAGAGTCAAACTTATTGTCATTCTTGCCATAGCTCTCTTGATTCTTATAAACCTTTTTAGAAACATTTGATTTCATATTATTTTTTGCTTCTGTCATTATGTTTCTAAAATCCGATATTTGAGAAGATTTATATTTGCTTGCGTTTACACTGTTGTCTCCTTTTTTGGCCAACTGTACATTGGACTGCGTTGGAAATATCATATTATTCATCATTCATCACTCACCTCCTTTCAATCATTTTTATATCAATAGCACATTAAAGATTAGGGTAAGGTGCTACTGCCTGCTTCAAGCTTACTGGCGTTGTTATCTTCAACTGGTGTTTTACTTAGCTCTTCTAGTAATCGAGCTGCTTGCAGCGGATCCATAAGGGATATTATTCCAACTGCTTTATCTTTTTTCATATTTCTTAATATCTGAATAACAGAAGATTTATCAGTCATATTCAACAATACTTGTGCCGCTTTTGAAGTATCCATTTTTTCTATATATTCAACTTGCTCTTTAATACTTTGTAATTTGCTATCAAGTTGAGCAATTTTATTATTCATGCTTTCTTCTTTTGCTTGTAATTCCAGTTCTTTTCCCTGTAGTACTTTTTCTTTGGCTTCTATTTCTTTCTCTTTTTCATTTAATCTTTGGGTTTGCAAAGATAAATCTTTTCTTGACAGCTCCATTTGTTCTTTCTCAAGCTCTTGAGGTGTCTTATTCTCTGCTATAGGTTTCACAATTGTTCCAATTAAAGGAACATTTACAAACAGTTTTGCCATATCTGTCTTTAATCCAGCAATATTAAAAAGAAAAATGCTACCTAATGCAAGGATAGAAGTTAAAAAAATAATTATAAGAATTAGTAACAAGGTATGCAAGACATTAGATTTTTTCTTGGCACTCTTAACATTAATTGGGTCTTCACTTGCCTTATTCAATTTTTTATTATTTTTTAAAGTAGCCTGCTCCATAGTATTGCCCCCTGTGTTAGTTGTTTTGCTTAAATGATACAAGCTCGTCAACTATTCTATCTTCTTTCTTTTGCTCTGTATAGATGTATTTCACATAATCTTTATCTTTTAACTTTTCCATAATTTTCTTCCCTTGACTTGCTTTAATCAATTCACATCTACATATTTCTACATATTCAGTAGCCATTTTTACTGATAAAATTTGTTTTTTGATAAGATCTTTGTAGTAATCAATTCTTTGGATAAATAATTTTAATGTTTTTATTTCTATTCCACTTTCAGCTTGTTTATTAAGCTCGTTATCAGCAATACTTAATTTATGTCTTAATAGTTTTAACTTCTCATTTTCACCATTTAATCTTTGAAAAGCTAATCCAAGTTGATTCTTTTTTTCTTCTTCTAAACTTTCTTTTAGTTCAAGCAGCTTTTGTAGTTTGAATTTATAACTTCCCATTTTAAACTCCTTAACTCAAAATGCCTTTCATCATGAATAATATTTCATCTAAAGAAACATTTTCACTCACAGTTTGTTTTAACAATTTATTTATATCACCAATACATTCAATGGCTCTATCAATATCTGAATTGCTCCCTTTTACATAAGCTCCTATATTAATCAAGTCTTCTGCATCCTTATGTACAGCCATAATACTTTTTATTTCAGCTGCACAATATTTATGATCTTCTGATACAATATTTGGCATTACCCTACTTACACTAGATAAAATATCAATAGCCGGATAATGATTTTTATTGGCTAAGGATCTTGCTAACACGATATGTCCGTCTAATATGCCTCTTACAGTATCAGTAATAGGCTCATTCATGTCATCACCATCTACCAAGACCGTATACATTCCGGTTATTGAACCTTTTTCAGCGGTACCAGACCTCTCTAATAATTTAGGTAAAACAGAAAATACGGAAGGAGTATAGCCTCTGGTAACAGGTGGCTCTCCTAGTGCCAGTCCCACTTCTCTTTGGGCCATTGCAAAACGAGTTAGCGAATCCATTAGCAGCATTACGTCTTTACCTTTATCTCTGAAATATTCAGCTATTGCAGTTGCTAATTGTGCTGCTTTCAATCTTATAAGAGCCGGTTGATCAGATGTTGCTACTATAACAATAGATCTTTTTAAACCTTCATCCATTAAATCATTTTCTAAAAACTCCCTTACTTCCCTTCCTCTTTCTCCGATTAAGCCAATAACATTTATATCGGCTTTTGTATTTCTTGCAATCATACCCATTAACGTACTCTTTCCCACACCACTTCCGGCAAATATTCCAATTCTTTGTCCTTTACCTATTGTCAATAATCCATCTATGGATTTAATTCCCAACGGAAGTATTTCCTGAATCTTTTTCCTTGTTAATGGATTAGGCGGTGTATTCTCAACTGGGTAACTGTTTTTAGTATCGATATTTCCTTTATCGTCAATAGGATTGCCTAATCCATCTAGTACTCTGCCTAACAGTGCATCATCTACATTTACCCGAAGCATCTGTCCAGTTGCTTCTACGCGGCTTCCTGGCCCTATACCAGCCATCTCTCCTAATGGCATAAGGCACACAATATTTCCCTTGAATCCGACTACTTCAGATATGATAGGGGTGTCGTCTTTTAAAGGATATATATTGCAAATTTCACCTAACTTCACAGCAGGTCCTACTGATTCTATTGTCAAACCTACTACTTGGGAAACTTTTCCGGAATATTTTATTAATTCACCAAAATTTACCATGTGCTTATATTTAAGCAGATTTATTCCACTCAAATTATCACTCATTCCTTAATATATATAGAAATATTTTTTCTAACTCTTTAATTTGCACATCAATACTTGAGTTTACTTCGCCAGAAGGTGTTTCAATTATACAACTGCCTTGAGTTAAAGACTTGTCCTCATAAACTTCAATATCAGAAACTCCTTCTACCATAGCTTCAAGCTTATCTTTATTAGTATTCACATTGCCAAAGTCTATAGGACTTACCCTGATGATTAATTTATTTTTAAATGCACATTTACTTAA
>JAUQXG010000144.1 GCA_030834765.1 Lutispora sp. | reverse complement strand
TCTCTAATTTGTAATCCTCTATAATATCAATATTTCTTTTACATTGAGCATACTTGATAATATATAATTTTATATTAGGGTATAAGGCAATTAAATCTAATTGGTCAAAGAAAATCTACTTGACACCCACCTGGCTACTGTCCGGATTATCAGGCAACTTGAGTTCCGAAGTGCTAATAAAATCACACTCAAAATCATATTCACTACAGTTTGCGAAGTAGCATTACTAGGCTGCCCTATAGATTAACTCTCACCAGTACGGACTTCTATGCTTTATTAATTTCAATTCTATTTTCATTATAACTTGTTTTAGAAATTTCTATTTTTCTCATTTATAATAAACTCATCCTTCGTTAATCCAAAGAATATTTCATCCATATATTGTCCATTTGTATAAACTACTTGACGACGTATTCCTTCCTGTTGACATCCAAGTTTTCTCATCATTGCTGCAGAAGCTACATTACCATCAAGTACACTTACATTAAATTTATTTAGCCTACGCTCTAGAAAAGCATATCGAAGAAGTATTCTCATTGCAGTTGTTCCATAACCTTTTCCTCGGAAATCTCTATCTATCTGCATTCCTACACTAAGAGTTCCATTTCTTTCGTCTATACTGTTAAGATTAAATGCACCTACATTCTCCCCAGCTAAAGTTTCAATTGCAAACATTAATCTACCAGTATCTGGTGCAAAGTCCGTATATTTTTCAGCAAACTTTTTAGCTTCATAAATAGTAGGTGGTAATTCAACTTCATAATTTACAAGTCGACGTGCTGGGGTATCAAACCGATTATAGTAATGTCCCTCACTATCTTCAAGTTGTAAAGCACGTAATCTAATATTGCCTTCCTGCCAAAAATAATTATCATAATTTATCTCTCTCATTCAATATAATCCTCCTAGATAAACTTTTAATCAGCCCTAATAAAACACAACTACAAAATAAAAAAACATGGTATATCGCTAACAAATCCGAACATTTATAGGTGACAATATACTATAGGCATTCCAATATCTAGTATCTGCAATATTCTTGAACTAACCCCTGTGAATACTCTTTGACGATGCTTAGTGAAAAATTATGGTGCAGCATGCTTCATATTTTTACTCAAAAGCCTCACTTCATAGTTTTGCTTCACCCCACCCTTGTGCAGAAACATTGTTTTATGAAGTACCACATCTCATCAAGCAAAGAGCACAAGGATACGGTGATCTTAATAATACTCTGATTATTACATGATTTATAAAAATGGTGACGTAAATTTATGGTTTAACTGCCTTCCATATGTATCTCCATTGTTTTAGTGAAGGCTTACCATTGATTAAACTTTCACTAATTTTAGTTTGAAGTTCTTCTTCATATTCTGGCAATGAATAGTCTGGGCTTCCTGGTATTGACGAAATATATTTTACAAATTCATCTTCATTAGGGAAACAAACCATTGCTTTATCAAATACTTCAATTTCAATGTTTGAGAATTTATTTTTCTCTAGCAGTTCTTTTACTTTTTCCATTTCTGCACTGTGAATACCGAAGATAGTACCACCTGAACGAAGTATCCTACTATGATTAATAATGGAGGTAGGCCCTCTTCTATTATAAATCAAGTCAAATTGTTCGTCTTCAAAAGGCAATGGCTGTTCTCCTTTTGAAGATGAATATACAAAGCTTACATTCTTAACTTTGCTTTTTTCTAAGATTGACTCAGCAATTTTAAGTAACTCTTTTGAGTTATCAAAACCTATAACATGCTTTGTGTATCTTCCCATTTGAATGGTAAATTCTCCATGACCACATCCAGCATCTAAAACTGATTCATAGTCTGCAAGCATTTTGGATAGTCTTTCTTCAAAAATATATTCCCCAGATAACCCTTCAACGGTAAAAATAGCATTAGGCTTATAACCACCATTTCTTTTTGCTATCATATCGTACCATTCCATCCCCAAGCTTATCCCTCCATATATCACAACATCTTACTAATGGGAATAAATAACGTAAACTTCTTTATCTAGTCCCACACTTGGCTTAATCTTTTAAATGTGTGCTAGCCTGCCCTATAGCTTGGCCTTCACCATGATGAACTCTCATGCTTTGTTCGTTGTAGCTCTTCCTTCACTATAATTTGATTTATTCTAAACTAACGAATACCTTTTTTTAGCTTAAAAGCTATTGTTGTGTCTGGTAATAATTCCGCTTCACTAACAATTTTGTAACCCATCTTGCCCCAAAATGCAATTGCAGATTTATTATTTGTTTGTACTCCTGCTAAGATAGACTTTATAGAATCGTTTTTTAGGATTTCTATTTCTACAGCCTCTATTACATCTCTACCTATTCCTTTTCTTCTTTGATATTGAGAAATCATCAAAAGTGAAAGATATGCATTACTTGGGATTCCATCAAAATTACTTAAAACGAAGTCTATAATTCCAATCATTTCTCCATTAATGAATATACCGCAAAATGTACCTCCTTCTTCCTCTGATATTTTAAAATCGTCTAGAATCATCTGCTTGGAAGCATGAGGTACTGGACCTAATGATAAAAAATCTTCGCACTGCTTATATACTTCAAAGATTGCATCAATATCATTTTCATCCACATTTTTGATTGTAAAATATCTTCTCTGGATAAACATTTAATTCATCCCCTTAATTCATGGTTTTGCTCTATTGCACAATATAAGAAAAAAGCGTAGCAGTATGATCACTATTTGTCTATTATCTATCCAGTCTCTCAAGTAACTCTTGACAATACTGAACCCAAAGTAATTCATGTTCTTTTGAATCAAGGATACGGTTTTCTAATTTACCTATAGAGGTCAGATTTAGTTCTTTAGCCTTATTATGAATATAAATATATAATTTTGTAGGCCCAGGAAATTCTTCAATCGGGTATACTTTTGCTAGAATATCTTCTTTCCCATTTTCAAATGCAACAAAGGCTCGTGAATGACCATCTATTAACGAATACTCTTCACCTATAACACCTACAATAACAGGTGGTAGTATTTCTTGTTTATTGTAGGTGTATACTTGTCTAACACTTTTCACCTTATCTTCATTCAAATAGAAATTATTAGGAATCAGCTTTTCAATTGAAATATTTAGTAATCTCACTATTTCTCCTCCTGCTACGCAATATAATACGAATGCGACACTTTATGCAAAGATTACATCTTGAATGCAAATATAGATTATGCTCATTTTGCGTGGTTCATATCACAACTACTATCTTTATAATCTATAATAATCTTTTCGCATTTTCGGCAGCAGTGGGCTATCGTAGCTGAACCTTTGAGCATAGATAACCCTGATAAAACAATTGATCCTTCATGAAATTCTGCTTTCCCAAAGAAATATTTTTTATTTTTCCAAGAAATTTCATGTGGACTTTGTATAACACCTTGCTCCATTTCTTCGTCACAATATGGACATTTCATAAATCCTACCTCCTTCACAAAATATAAAATAATCTTTATTTCTCAGTTTTACTGTAATATTTCATTAAATAAGAGAAATATGACTAACCACTGTATATAATTTCGTATCTATACTGGTAATTTTTCAATTTTAGATATTATTTTATTATAAACCTTCTTCATATGAGATTCACTTGAGTGTATATCTATCTCACTGATTGGTATCCACTTAACAGCACTATTCTCATCTGGTTTAATAATAACCTGCTCATTCTCATCAGCCTGAACTAAATATGCTACTGATATATGTAAGTGTGATGAAACATGCTTTCCTTTTCTCGAATGTCCTAACACAGGTAAAATATCTAATGAAATAATCTTATTAGTAATAGGAATAATATCTTTTACTCCTGTTTCTTCTTTAATCTCTGATATAGCAACACCTAATAAATCTTCCTTACCGTCTGCATGTCCTCCTGTCAAAGACCATGAATTGAATATATTATGATGTACCATTAATACTTTATCTCTATCTTTATTTATTACAAACCCAGAACTTGTTATATGAATAATTTCATTATCTCTTTTTAAAATATCATCAAACATATTTATGTATTTCAATATTACTTCCTTGTCTTTTCTCTCTTGCTCATTAGAAGGGACAAATTCTTTTATTGAACCAATCCAACTCATATTTCCACCTGCCTTCTCAAATATAATTCTTCATATCCTGCTATTGCATCATAATATATGAAAATTAAGACTTAACTTATTAATAAGAAAATCATTATACTTGTCCTTGAAAATAGTAGGTAGAAGAATTATGAATTAATTTACTAACACCACATTTATGATAAGGCATTAGCTTATCTGCCGTTGGAATATCTACCCATGTAATTTTAGAGATTTCATTAGGACTTTCAATTGAAATTTTTCCTCCAGTTATTTTAGCTCTAAATGTTATAAATATTGCATGTTCATTCTTTCTTTTAAACAAGCATTCATTTACAGCGACCACATCGCTGATTTCAACTAGAAGACCTGTTTCCTCTTTTACTTCTCTTATAGCTG
>JAUQXG010000143.1 GCA_030834765.1 Lutispora sp. | reverse complement strand
AGAAATACGTTATATTCTACCATGTTCATATATTCTGCACCAGACATAACATTTTCATAGCTTTCTATTTGATGTTTAATACTATCTGCTTTTTCTAATTTGTTTTTATAACTTAACAAAACATCTTTTAACTCTTTTTCGATTTCATTTCTGTCAAAGCCTTGTACATTAATTTTGGTTTTCTTTTCTGATTTGTTTCCAATTATCCCAGCGATGACCTGAACTTGCGCATTGGTATTTCCCCCTATTATTTTGCCTCTTACGGGGTCAAGAGAAACAGACTTTGCAGATAAGTTGCAGTCTAAGGCATAATAACCTATATTGATATCTTCTCCAGCAGAAATTTTACATTCATTGCAATACTTTACATACACATTTTTTGCAGCCTCTATGGTTGCGGTAGATTTTCCATAAACTCCACCTTTTATATAGATACTGCCTTCCTTAGATATGATTTTGTTTACAGCACCTATGCCCATTTCTCCTAGTATTGCAATATCATGCTTTGCGATTACGGAGAAAGAGTCATTTACAATACCTTGAATCGTCACAGAACCTTCAAAGGCAATGTTGCCTGTACTATAATCCACATTTCCAGGAATTATTAAATGACTATCCACTCTTATGGTAGTCTTGTCAAATTTTACTGCACCATCTGCTAAAGCCCTAAGTACTATTTTTCCAGACTCTTTGAACTCACCTACAGCTTTCTTATCATATTTTAGCTTTTCATCCTTGCCTTTTATTGGAACGATCAGTTTTCCGATTACTGTTTTTCCAGGAATACCATCTGTGGGTAAAATTTTCTCTCCTAACCAATCTCCCTTTTTTACATTATCTATGAGGTTCAACTCATAATGATTAACACTTCCGTCTACTTTTACCTTTGGCTTTTTATCAGTAATATTGAAGTAGGTGATTTTAGCATCTTCTCCAGCTTGTGGCATAATTCCCCTAGCTACCAATATCTCTTTTTGAACGGTTAAAGGCTTGGAGAAAAGGTCTACTAAGCCTTCCCTTATATTGTGAGCCTCTAGTGCTGCTATGATTTCAGTAGAAATCCCTATTTTGTTTTCAACCATTTCTCTAGCTGAAACATTTAACTTTATTTTAGCTTCCATTTCATCGCTTGATATAATCACTTCCACTCTTGGGCTTAAAATTCCAATTTCAACTGCTTCACCTTTTGCTTCTGCTAATGCATTTTTCAGTTGAGTAAAGTTTTTTATCTGAATTGTGGGCATATCAATTACAATATTGTTAAAGCTTCTAAAATCAAATCCTGGCTTTGATACAGTTATAAAAATTGTATGATTCACTTTACTTTCTATCATAAAAAAATCGTTTTGATAAATAATCATGGCTTAAACCCCCTAGGTCAATAAGAAAAATTGAATAATGTTTATATTGCATACTGTATATATCATTATACAACAATATAGGATAATAAGTATAACGGTGCTTAAACAAATAAGTTAATTCTTAGAAAAGATAATTATATTAATTACAAAATTGATGATCTGCATAGGAATTGTAAATGAATAACTTGCTTAAATTTGATAACCATATATATATAGTATTTGGATGAATTATGTATATATGGAAAGTTTGACACTTCAAAAGAAGAGGGGCATAATAGGTTTAAATATTAAAATTTATAGAAGGTGTTATATATGGATGGGCATATAGAGCAGGTTTTGAAAAAGCTCATAGACTTAGATACCATGGCTTCTCAGATAGAATTGAGCCACACTCATGAGTTGAAGAAGATTGAAGAAGAATGGCAAAAAGAAATAAAGGACTTTGATGATGAATTTAACAAGAATCAGGTAAAAGGCAAGATGCTTTATGATGAGATTATAAGACAAGCTGAAGCGGATAAGAAGATAATCATTGAGCTAACAACAAAAAAATTAGAAGAAATGGAAAAGGAATATAAAAAGATAAAGGATGAAGTATTGACGGAGGTGCTAGATAGAATATTTTCTGCTAAGGGATATTCCTATGAATAGCGTTACAAAATATTCTGCTGTAAATACCAAGATCAAAGCCATTGAGGGCAAGTTTTTGAAGGAAGAAGACTATAAGACTATGTTAGAGTGTAAATCCATAAAGGAAGTTGCTTATTTTTTAAAGGAAAAGACTCATTATCATGAGATTCTTGAATATATTGACCTAGACCGGATCAACAGAATAGAATTAGAATCTATTATAAAAAATAATATGTTAATAAGTATTGTTAAAATAATAAGCTATTTTAATGGAGAATATAGAAGTTTTATTAAAGCATTATTTCTAAAGTATGAGATTGAGGATTTAAAAAATATTGCAAGGATAATTTATAATGGAAAAACCATAGATCATATTGAAAAGTATGTATACATAGGAAAGTTCAGCGGTATAGATGTGAATAAAGTAATAAAAGCCAAATTAATTAGAGAAGTTATTATGACGATGGAAGGGACTGAACTTTACAAATATTTATTGCCTTTGCTGGATGGAAACTTAAAGGAAAATCTTTTTCGGTTTGAAATGGTGCTGGATATGTCCTATTATGCAATACTTCAAAATAAATGGAACAAACTTTCCAAGTCGGACATGGAAATACTGAAACAAGCTCAGGGAGTGGTTTCCGATTTATTGAATATACAATGGATATATAGAGGCATTAAATATTACAACTTAACACAGGAAGAACTTTTAAATTATACTATTAACTTAGGTTTTTCTCTAAATTTCAATGATAGAAAAAAGATGTGTTATTGTAAAAATCTTGAGGAATTTTTAGCCGTTTTGCATGAAAAGAGATACGGCTTTTTATTTGACGGAGAAGAAATTGATATTTTATTGGATCGGAAGATTTATCGATATATAGAAAAAGAATTACGGAAGTTGGAAAAAATTTATAGCATGTCCATTATCAGTGTATTCAACTTCTTTTTGCTCTATGAATATGAAATAAAAGATATTATATCTGTTATTGAGATAAAAGGATACGATATGGAAGAGAAAAGTGTTAGGAAATATGACCCTGAGAAGTATATGATTAAGGTTTTAGATACCTTAAGTTAAAAAAGTGATGGCTAAGGGAAGTGACAGAGTGTGGCAGTTGAAAAAATGAAAATTATAAATATAATAGGAAACATTGCTGATCTGGATAAGGCCGCCAGACATATCGTTTTAAGTGGTAACATACATATGATTCATGCAGTTTCCGAGATAAATTCTAATTACTTTAAATTAGAAGCATCAGAGGAAAACATAGAAGTAATGCAGGAGTTGGATAGACTAAGGCCTTATGGTATATCTAAGGATTTTAATGAGGATGAAAAGCTTTTAAAGTCAATGTATGAGCTTTTTGATATGAAAGCGAAAGCAGAATCCTTGATTGCAGAGCATGAATATGATTATGCAAAAACGATAAATAGCATGAAGCGTGTTTTTTTAGAACTTAGAGATATACATGATGAAATCAATAAAAAGCTGCAGGTGATAGAGCAAAAAGAGAAGTA
>JAUQXG010000142.1 GCA_030834765.1 Lutispora sp. | reverse complement strand
ATTAGAAGGAGCCGTATTAATCCCCCAAGGGAATTGGTCGTTATCTATAGCTATAGTAAACATCGCAATAGGTTTAGCAGTGTCCCTTTTGTTAGGACTTCTGGCATCTGTTTATCCTGCATGGAAATGTTCTAGCCTAGTACCTCAGGAAGCTATTTCGAAAGGAGATATAGGATAATGGAAGTTTGTTGTTTAGAGAATGTTCAAAAAACATATGAAGCCGGTGAAAAGGTTACACCTATAGAACGAGTTTCCCTGTCTATAAACCCTGGAGATTTTCTATGTATCCAAGGACCTTCTGGGATAGGAAAAAGCACACTGCTATATATTATGGGTGGGCTTTTAAATGCTTCTTCAGGAACTGTATTTTTAGATGGTAAGAATATAAATGTTTTAAGTGATAAAGAGCTTACGGATATACGCAGAGACAAGATAGGATTTATATTTCAAGACAGCAATCTCATACAAGCCCTAACTATTGAAGAAAATTTGCTTTTCGTTCAAGCTATGGTGCGTAAGAAAAAAGACAATGATAAAGTAAAATATTTTTTAAATAGATTAGGACTCTGGGAGAGAAGAAATTTTCTACCCAGTGAGCTAAGTGGAGGACAGCGTAGACGTGCGATGGTGGCTTGCGCACTTATAAAGGATCCTATGCTGATACTAGCTGATGAACCTACCAATGATTTAGATGAGCATTGGGCAAATGAAGTCTTAAGTCTTCTATCGGAAGCTTCAGATAATGGGAAAAGCATAGTTCTAGTAACTCATAACCCTCTGTGGGCTGAAAAAGCACAGCTGAGATTTGATTTAAGCAAAGGGACACTCCATAAAAAGTAATATTTTAGTGTAGAAACAAGTTGCTTAAGGTAAGTAGCTTGTTTTTTCTATTATTTATTTCAATATCTATAGTATAATATAGAAAAACACCTATGGAGTTGTAATTAAGCTTTTCTTACGAAAGGGAATCAATATGGAAATTCATGAGCTTTTAAAAAAATATTTTGGATATGATGCATTTAAAAGAGGCCAAGAGGATTTGGTGAAGGGGATTATTCAAGGAAAAGATGTTTTAGGTATTATGCCTACCGGGGGAGGAAAGTCTCTTTGCTATCAACTTCCTGCTTTAGCTATTGAAGGAGTGGCCATAGTGATTTCTCCTTTAATATCTCTGATGAAGGATCAAGTAGATTCCTTGGATGAAATAGGGATATCAAGTACATGCATAAACAGTACCCTTGATCTTAAAGAGCTGTCAGCTAGGCTGGGTGATATCAGAAACAATAAATATAAGATCATATATGTTGCACCTGAAAGATTGGATAATCATATATTTTTAGATGTTGTAAATGAAATAAAGGTTTCTTTAGTGGCAGTGGATGAAGCCCATTGTATCAGTCAGTGGGGACATGATTTCAGGCCAAGCTACGTGGCGATACCCAGATTTATAAAAGCATTGAGAAAGAGGCCTGTTGTTGGAGCTTTTACAGCCACAGCTACACTAGAGGTAGTAGATGAAATTAAGAGGCTTTTAGAGCTTCAAAACCCGATCGAATCCATAACAGGCTTTGATAGACCAAATCTGACTTATAATGTAGTAAAGGCTGGAGATAAATTTTCCTGGATCATGGATTATTTAAAAAATAATTATGATGAACAGTCAGGAATCATATATTGTGCAACCAGAGAAGCAGTAGAATCTGTAAGCAAAAAACTAAATGATAAAGGAATAAGTGCCGCGGGGTATCATGGCGGCATGGCCCCTGAAGCGAGACAGAAAAATCAAGATGACTTTATATTTGATAGAATAAGGATTATCGTAGCTACCAATGCCTTTGGTATGGGTATAGATAAACCTGATGTAAGATTTGTCATACATTATAATATGCCAAAAAACATGGAAGCCTATTATCAAGAGGCAGGAAGAGCAGGAAGAGATGGAGAAAAAAGTGAATGCATATTGATGTATTCTCCAGCCGATATTGTGAAGCAGAAATACCTGATTGAATTAAACAGCTCTTCTGATATTCGAGAGTCTATGCAGTATAGAAGCCTTCAGTATATTATAGATTATTGTCATACAAATGAATGTCTTCGAAGTCAAATACTAGGCTATTTCGGAGAGGCATCACTTCATGAAAACTGCGGAAGCTGTGGAAATTGCTTAGATGATTCGGAGCTTGTAGATATTACAGTGGAGGCGCAGAAAATATTATCCTGTATTCATCGGGTTAGCGGCAGCTATGGACTAAATACAATCATTCATGTTTTAAGAGGCTCTAAAAATAAAAAAGTGATGGATTTAGGCTTTGATAAGCTATCAACCTATGGGATTATGACGGATTATAGTGATAATGGAATAAAAGAAATAGCCATGTCCTTAGTTTCTAGTGGCTATATCAATATGACAGCAGATAAATTTCCGGTGCTAAAGCTGAATCAACAATCTTGGAAAGTATTAAAAGGTGAAGAAAAAATACTTCATAGAAAGCGTTTGAAGGAAAAGAAAGATATCATGAAAGACAAGAAAACAAATAGACGAGAAAGCTCGTCAAAAGAAGTCAATACAGGACTCTTTGACAAGCTAAAGGAGCTAAGATATAACTTGGCTAAAGCAAAAGGATTGCCCACATTCATGATTTTTCATGATTCGGCATTGAAGGAAATGGCAGAGCTCATGCCAAAAGATAAAGAGGAGTTTTTAACAGTAAAAGGGGTAGGGCTTAAAAAGTATGAAAGCTATGGAGAAGATTTCATAAGTGTAATCAATGGATATGAGGCTGAGTAAATGCATTAGAAAATTTGAAAAAGGCTATGGCCTTTATCAATTCTATTTTTGTGCAAAATGTCAGCTATGATATTACATCGCTGCAGGGAGAGAGAATATGAGAATATTGCATGTGATTGCCCAAAAACCAGGAGAAACCGGCAGTGGTATTTTCTTAAAAAACTTAATAAAAATAGGTGCTCAGAAGCAATATAAGCAATATGTAATAGCTGGTATTGCTGTAGGTGAGGATAAATACTCAAGGGCTATGCCAGAAGAGGTGATTTTTTGTCCTGTGTACTTTGAGTCTCCAGATTTACCATTTCCAGTGGTAGGGATGAGCGACGTCATGCCTTATAAGTCCACTAAGTACAGTGAACTGACAGAAGAGATGCTTAAAATGTGGATGAAAGCTTTTAAGTTAGAGCTAGAGAAGGCCAAGCTGTTTAAGCCAGATATTATCATTATGCATCACCTTTGGATTCTTGCAGCACTAACTAGAGAGACGTTTTCTTCAACACCTATGATAGGCATATGCCATGGAACTGAGCTCAGGCAGCTTTGTAATACCACAAAGTATAGTGATTATGTGATGGAGGGTTGTAAAAAAATAGAAGCAATCGCTGCATTAAGCCCATTTCAAAAAAAAGTTATAGGGGAAGTTTATAGAATTGATGAAGAAAGAATTGTTGTAACGGGTGCCGGCTTTGATTCGGATATCTTTTATCCTGCAAAGAAAAGGTTGGATAATACAGTTATTAAAATAATATATGCCGGTAAGCTTAGCCTTGCAAAGGGTATTCCAGATCTCATACTGGCTGTCTCAAAGCTGTCTGTAAACAAGGACTCTATAGAGCTTTTATTAGTAGGCTCTGCCAGTGGAGCAGATATGGAAAGAATAGAAGCACTTATTGAAGAATGCCCATATAAAGTACGAGTAATGGGAGCTGTGTCTCAAAATCAGTTAGGAGAGATATTAAGGCAGTGTCATATATTTGTATTGCCATCCTTTTATGAGGGACTTTCTTTAGTCACCATTGAAGCACTTGCTTCAGGACTTCGTGTAGTGGCAAATGACTTGCCTGGCATGCGAGAATGGATAGGTAAGGAACTTGAGGAAAAGGGAATTATAGAATATGTAAAAATGCCTAAGCTAATAGATGCAGATATACCAATAAAAGCTGAATTGCATGGGTATCATCTTAGGCTTATGGAATCCATAGTAAAACAAATAGAGGCAATTAACCAAGAGGCCCCTTGTCCACATCCTTACAGCAAGTATGTTCATAAGTTTTCATGGGATGCAGTGTTTGACAGTATTGAAAATATCTATAGTGAGCTTATATGCAATAGATAGAAACAATTATCCAAAAAACTTTGTTAAGCATATAATAATTATGGACTTATCTGTTTGATGGAAAGGAAGAGCAGCTATGCTTATTGATACTCATTTGCACCAAAAGAAGCATTCTGGAGATAGCTTTATATCTTTAGAAGAAATAGTAGATAGAGCGAAGGAATTAGGGCTAGATGGGATATGTATTACAGATCACGAAAGTAATGGAATAATGGAAGAAGCTAAATTGTTAGGGAAAAAAGAAAGCTTTATTATAATTACTGGCGCTGAAATATTAACCTACGAAGGAGATATGACAGTGTTTGGGCTTCAAAATCTACCTGATGGGATGATTCATGCTGAAGAATTAATCGACTTAGTAAGAAAAGCAGGTGGAGTGGCGATATGCTCACATCCCTATAGGCAAAACAATAGAGGTATGGGAGATCATATGAAGGAGCTGGACTATATTTTTGGAATAGAAGCCTTTAATGGCAGCACTCCTGAGGACCTTAATGAAAAGGCATATGATATTTCTGTGGAGTTAGATGTTCCCGCATTAGGTGGCAGCGATGCACATCGCATAGAACAGGTGGGCAAATTTGCCACATGGATGCCTGATTGGGTAGTGGATGAAATCAGCTTTATAAAAGCAATAAAGCAAGGTTTAACGATGCCTGTCATATTTGAACAAGGTTCCTATAAAGTTTTAAAAGATGAAAATGTAAAAAAGGCATCTTACCAAAGGTAAGGTGCCTTTTATCTAAATTTTAACTTTTTTAACTAATTCCTGTAGTTTGAAAGCATTGCTCTTGCTTATCTGCATTTGATTTTTAACTTTATTTACCTCTTCTACGATAAGAATTGTTTTTTGCGCAATATCTTCTGTCCCTTTTGCACCATCATTCACGGTTATGGTGACTTCCTCTATCGCTTTCATGATATCTTGAATAGAGGCAGTTAGTTCTTGGGCTGCAGCACTAAAATCGGTGATAAGCTCGTCAACAAAGGCCGCATCTTCACTGTATTTTTCACCCACACCTACTAATTCATGATAATCTCTTATGACATTGCTATCCATGAATTCTAGAATTTGAGTTGAGCCATCTTTAAGGTTTTCTACAGAGGATACAACAACATCTGTAACTTTTTGTATCTCAGAAACGGTATTTTTAGAATCCTCAGCCAGCTTTCTTATTTCATTTGCAACTACAGCGAAGCCTTTTCCAGCTTCTCCAGCCCGTGCAGCTTCGATTGCAGCATTTAATGCAAGAAGGTTGGTCTGGGATGTAATCTGTAGTATGGATTCTGATAATATATTAATTTGTTCTACAGCTTTTGACTGCTCTATGGCGGTCTTTAATTTTTCTTTTGTTTGGTCATATATTTCTGTAGCACTTTGCTGTGAGCTTATGGCTCGGCTTTTGATAGCTTCTGCTCTTTTCGTGATTTCTCCTACAGACAGTGCTCCTTGCTGTGCCTTTTCTGCTATAGCTTCCACTGCTTTTTCGATTTCAGCTGCAGATGCATTCATTTCCTCAGCGGATGCTGCATTTTCTTCCATACCTGCCGACAGCTGCTCCACTGTTGCGGAGGTATCATCTGCTTGGGTATTTAGAAGCTCTACTGCCTCTTCTACCTCAATGGCAGTTTGATTTATTTCTATGGACTTATTGGATACATCGCCAAATGACTCCCTCAAAAATTTGCTGATGGATTCACTCGCTTTTATTAATACACCTATTTCATCATTTCCTCGTTTAAGCTTTTTAGATACTTCTACAGTAAAATCTCCTGAGGATATGGTCTGTAAATGCATAGATATCAATTTTACAGGATTGCTGATGGAAGTAGCGATAAAATAACCCATTGCTAAAGTGAGCAATAGAAAAAGGGATGATATTATAATCAGCGATTGTTTTAATGTGTCAAGGTCAGCTAGGACCTCTGCTTTTGGGGCTGCCAGTGCAATGGACCAACCCGTGACTTTTACTGGAGCGAATCCTAAATATTTGATTATACCATCATATTCATATTCGCCTGCCCCCTTTTCGCCTTGAACCATCTTCTTTTCCAATTCCACTAAAGGTATTAATTTAGAATCTGTTTTTACATTTTCAAAATCATTACTCATATTCATTACCAGATCATTATTAGAATGGGCGATCATAGTACCTGATTTATTTATCATAAATGCTTTACCTGATTCACCAAAAGTAATATCATTTGCTATTTCGCTAAGCTTTCTTGCATCTGTTACTGCTACTAAAGCCCCTATTATGTGATTGTCAAATTTTATTGGGACTGCATAGGTAACTATGATAGAGCCGTCTTCTTTACTAACAATAGGGTCAGATACAGCATTTTCACCATTTAATGCTTTTTTTAAATATTCTCGATCCGATATGTCTAATGCATTGCCGGTGGTATTTCTTAAAATACCATTCAATGAAGAAATGCCTAAGGAAACCATATCGCTTCTTTTGACTTCTTCTTCCAACAGCGGCAATTGATCTTCCCATGTATATTTAGGATCCTTTATAGAATCCCATGTTGCAAGGAGCTCCAGTGCGTTGAGTTGGGATTCTATGCGGCTTTCTATGATTTGAGCCCCTTTCTCGGCTAGACTTGGCAGTGTCTCATCAACTTTGTTTATTAGGGCCTTGGATGCAGCAATATCTGCAATAACTCCAATCCCTAGGCATGTAATTGTCAGCAATAAACCTAAATACACCATAATTCTTGTTCTAATACTTTTACCTTTCAAAATCATCGCCTCCTCTATTTGTTTTTCTAAATTCTGCCACAGCTTGTAATTTCTTTATCTTTAGGAACCCCATCCTCCCCTTTGTTTTATTTATCTTGACCATCCTTAATATAGTGGAATGAATTATCTCAAGAAAACTTTAGAAAATATGTATAAGTTCTCGTGATGGATTTTATTTAGAATAAGCTGATACAAGAGTATATTGTTTTGCTCTATACTTTCTGACAATACA
>JAUQXG010000141.1 GCA_030834765.1 Lutispora sp. | reverse complement strand
TTAACTGTAATGATTATACAATCCTGCTTATTATATATATTGACCTCTATCACATCACCTTTTTCAGTAAATTTCATGGCATTAGATAGTAGATTTAGCATCACTCTTTCAAGTTTGTCTGCATCGCAAGCCATTATTCTTTCTTCTATATCTGTATCAAATATAAGGGTTATGCCAAGATATTCCGCATATGCTGCTACAGATAATGTGATATCTTCTATGACTTCTATGATTTGGCGATTTTTTAGATTCACATTTAAAAATCCAGAGTCGATTTTTGTTATATCTATCAGATTATTTATCAGCTTTAAAAGCCTGTAACAATTTTGCTTCATCATGTTGATATGCTTTGCAGTTGTATTATAATAAGGGCAAGTCGCCACATCTTTATGGTTCATAGTCATAAGCTGTATTGCAGCAAGAATGATATTAAGAGGTGTTTTAAATTCATGAGATATCATTGAAAAAAACTGGGTTTTTAAGATATCATAATTATGAGCTTCCTCCAAAAGCTGATGCTGCAATTTTAGTTCTTTTTCCATCATCTCAGCAGCCTTTTTCTTGGTAATATCTCGAAAGCTCCACACCAGACCTGCGGCTTCACCAGAAATGATTAGTGGCCTAAAAAAGAGTTCAAATATTCTTCCATCCTTTAATTCCAATATATCAAATCTTTTTTCACCTTTCAGCATTATTTCATCTAAAAGCATTTCAAAATGATCAGGATCTTTAAGCTGTGGCTTAACAAATTCTATATTTTCCCTATCGCTAGTTAAAGAAAATATATTTTCCGGGATATTCCACATGTTTTTGAAGTTATCATTGACATGAAGCACTTCTCTGGTTTCTTTTGAAACGACTAACATACCATCCCCTGTTGAATCCAGTATTGATTTAAGTATATTTTTTTCTGCCTTTAGATTTCTTTCTGCTATTTTTCTTTGGGAGATATTTATGATTAACATGAAATTTATTAAAATCAATATAGCAATAAAACCAGCGGCAATAAGATATAGCATATTTTTAGGCAACTCAATGGAGGCTGATGGCGGAGTTGTAAAAATACTGCCTTCAAGAAGCATATTTCTTTGGATGTGAAACTTTTGCAGCTTTTTATCATTTTCTATTGACACAAAATCGCTTTTATCATCTAAATATAATCCGGATTGTATGATTGCATTTTTATCAGAAATATTTTTTTGATTTCTAAGTAAAGAATCTAACTTACTATTTTGAAGTATTTCTGGGTTTGCTCGACCCTGATATTCCTTATCCACAGCATGAGTCATCTGAAATGGTAAAATAAATAGAAAAACAGCCAGAAGTATAAATGAGATAGTATTAAAACCTCTATTATGACTCAATCCACGGACACCTCCCAAAATAAACATAGAATATTCTTCAATATTAACATTTTAAGGAGATTTTTGGAAGAAGCATACAAAATATATGCCTATCATCATGACAAATATTAAAAGCTGGGGTAAGGCACGAAGCTTTGGAGTTAGAAATTTATAGATAAAATTAAAAGGTGGTATAGCTTTTTTCTATTGTCAGAATGGAGGCTATAGTAAATCCTTATAAGGTTTTACTAAAAGAGGGAAATGGGGTACACTACAGTTTGCGATATATTTAACGTACCCCATAGGCACCTATGTTTTGATAAAGATCTTGTCAGTATATAAGGAGAAAATATGGAAAAGAAAAAGATTATTTTTGTGAGTCATTGTATGATAAATACGGCCTCCAAGGTCATGAAATATGATATGGATTTTAATACACCAGAGGAAGCCCTTCGAAAGCAATTTCTTATAAAAGCAATAGAGAATAATGTTCATCTTATACAATTGCCTTGTCCGGAGTTTACATTATATGGGGCAAATCGGTGGGGGCATACAAAGGATCAGTTTGATAATCCTTTTTTTCGGGATCATTGCAAGAATATTTTAGTGCCTATCGTACAACAGATGCGCGAATACTATGGTCAAAAAGATAAATTTGAAGTAACAGGCATCATAGGGATCAACGGAAGCCCCAGCTGCGGCGTGGCTTATACTTGCAAAGGACATTGGGGCGGAGGTTTTTCAGGACATAACGATATCGTTGCTGTGCTGCAAACAATACGAAGCGATGAAGATAAAGGAGTTTTGTTTGAAGTATTGGAAGAAATGCTAATAGAAGCAAACATCAAAACCAAAATAATCGGATTGAATCCACAGAATCCCCACGAAATATTTGAATTGGTCGGAGTGTAATATGAACATAAAATTAGAAAATGTGTCAAAACAGTTTAAAAATGTTTTAGCAGTGGATCATTTAAATATAGAAATTTCTGATGGAGAATTAATTTGCCTTTTGGGGCCAAGTGGTTGTGGGAAAAGTACAACTCTTTCAATGATTGCAGGACTAGAAAAGCCATCAGAAGGTGCCATCCATTTTGATGGGGAAAATGTCAATGAAGTGGAGGCAGAGCATCGAGACATTGGTATGGTTTTTCAAAACTATGCATTATACCCCCATATGACTGTGCTGGAAAACATCATGTTTCCATTGAAAATGCGCAAATATAAAAAGTCAGTGATGATAGAAAAAGCTCTTAAAGTTGCTGAACTGATGCAGATTATAGAATTGAAAAATCGTAAGCCAAGCCAATTATCAGGCGGACAGCAGCAGCGTGTTGCCATTGGCAGGGCTTTGGTAAAGGAGCCTAAGATATTGTTATTGGACGAGCCTTTATCAAATTTAGATGCAAGGCTGCGCATTGAGCTTAGGGATGAAATCCGTAATTTACAACGAAAATTGAAAATTACTACTATATTTGTTACCCATGATCAAGAGGAAGCGATGAGTATTTCAGATAAAATTTTATTGATGAACAAAGGGATTAGTCAGCAATATTCTAGTCCAAAGGAAATGTATAGGGAACCCAATAATCAATTTGTGGCAGGATTTTTGGGGAATCCTCCAATGAATTTTTTGCCTGGCTATTATGATGTGGCAGTAAAGCAACTATATATGCAGGAAAATGGAGAAAGTGTGCTTATTCCCTGGGACAAGCCCCAGACAATGGTAGGCTTGCCAAAGGGAGAGGTCATAATAGGGATAAGACCAGAGGATTTATATATTGTGCAAGAGCGGGGAGTCCTTATGGGGGAAATTAAAAGCATACAGACATTAGGCAAAGAAATTTACATTAGAATAGATATTTGTGGAGTCCTTGTGACAGCTTGTGTTAGCTGGGATCACACTTATCATGTAAAGGAAAGGGTTCATTTGGGAATAAAGAAAATCCATGTTTTTGCCAGGTAAGGGGATTATAATGAGGATTCCAGTAAAGAAATATTTTAAAAATGATAATTTTCGTGCATTTTTATATTTATTGCCCGCACTTTTGATTATTGGAACATTTCAATTTTATCCAATTTTCAAGTCTTTTGCCATGGGCTTTTATACAAAGTTTGATTATTTGACGGATACCGTATATGAAGTAGGGTTTGATAATTTTATTTATGTTCTCAAAGACCCAGACTTCATTTTAGCTATGAAAAATACTTGCATTTTCGTATTTTTTGCAGCACCTTTAGGAATCCTCATCGCATTGATTTTTGCAGTAATACTGAATTCTAATATTCATTTTAAAAAGCTGTTTCGCAGTGTTTATTTTGTGCCCTTTGTTACGTCTACCGTTTCCATTTCAATTGTATGGAGCTGGATACTTAATAAGGATTATGGCTTGGCCAATGCATTTTTAAAAATCATGGGTATGAATAAAATAGCATGGCTTACTGATTCAAATATGACCATACCAATTCTCATCGCCCTTAGTATTTGGAAAGGCCTTGGATATAAAATAATTATTTTGCTGGCAGGTTTGCAAGGAATTGATCAGCAGTATTACTTTGCCGCCCGTATGGATGGGGCACGAAAACATCAAAGGTTTTGGAGCATTACCATACCTTTGTTAAAACCGTCTTTAGTATTTTTGTCCATTACATCTATTATCGGTGCTTTTAAAATATTTGATGAAGTGTATATTATGTATAGCCAACAGCCAGGTCCCCTGAAAAGCGGCCTGACTATTGTATACTACATTTTTAATAAGTTTTATCGTCATTGGGAGTTTGCTACGGCATCTGCTGCGGCATTTATTTTATTTTTAGTGATTTTAATGTTTACTGTATTGCAGTTTGCTTTTACTTCCCCAAAAGAAAAGGAGGAATAGGAAATGGAAAAAGGTTTTTCCCCTGGAAAATTTGTTTCCTATATCATATTAGTTTTAGGTGCCATTTTTATTCTTATTCCTTTTGCTTGGATGATTCTTACCTCCGTAAAACCATCAAACGAAGTTTTATTGATGCCGCCAAAATGGATTCCAACCAAATTTCTATGGGAGAACTATATAAAAGCTTATAAAGCAGCGCCTTTTCGTCAATATTTTTTTAACAGCGTTTTCGTAGCTGCCTGTGTAACAGCTGGGGATATTATAACAACTATTTTAGCCGCCTTTGCATTCAGCAATATTAGCTTTAAGTTTAAACATATAGTATTTATTGCGATGGTTGCCACCATGATGGTACCCAGTGAAATACTGATTATCCCTAACTATGTTACATTAAGCGAGTTTGGATGGATAAATAGCTATAAGGCTTTGATTCTTCCTTGGTGCGCTAGTATTTTCTCTATATTTTTATTGCGCCAACAATTTTCCAGTATACCTGATGCTTATTATAAAGCTGCAAAGGTAGATGGCTGTTCAGATTTCAGATATTTATTTACGATTATGGTGCCTATGTCGATACCGACTTTAATGTCTATTGGAATTTTGAAGTTAATAAATAGTTGGAACTCTTACATGTGGCCTTTGATTGTAACCAATACAACGGAAATGCGCACATTGCCGGTAGCTTTAGCTGCCTTTTCTACAGAGGCTGGGACAAAGTATAACTTGTTGATGGCTTTTTCTGTTATGATTGTTGCTCCTATTTTGATCATGTATTTTTTTACTCAGAAGTACATTATCAAGGGTGTCAGCAAAACAGGATTAAAAGGGTAATTCATATAGCCTTTAAGAGTATACTTGAATGCTATATTGATTATAAAATAAAACTATTATTTTGGAGGTTTCAAATGAGAAAGAGAATTTTAACGTTTGCAGTAGCACTTGCCATGATGGCATCTATGTTTACTGGCTGCTCTAAGCCTGAAGCGCCAGTGGCGGAAGAAACAGCAGGAAATGCTGCCTTGGCAACAAAGATTACAGAGCCTGTGGAAATTTCCTTTTGGCATGCAATGAGCGGGGCCAATGAAGAAGCAATGAAAAAAATCACGGATGATTTTATGGCCACTAACAAAAATGTAACAGTCACTCTTGTAAATCAAGGGAAATATTTAGATTTGTTTGATAAGCTAATGGCTGCGGCAAAAGCAGGACAATTGCCAGCAATCTCACAGATTTATTCCAATCGTCTTTCCTGGTATGTTTCTAAGAATTTAGTAGAAAACTTATCTCCTTATATGGCAGATGCCACAACAGGATTTGCACAAGCAGATTTTGATGATATTCCTAAAATGTTTTTAGATGATGGTATTTGGGATGGAAATCAGTATGCAATGCCTTTCAACAAAAGCCAGATGGTTTTATACTATAATGAAGGTATGCTAGCAGATGCAGGTGTCAAGGTGCCTACTACATGGGAAGAATGGGCAGAGGCATCCAAGAAATTAACAGTGGATAAAGACAAAGATGGAGATCCAGACGTCTATGGTACCGTTTTTGCAAATAATTTATCTACAGATATTATTCCTTGGTTTAAGCAAGCAGGAGGAACAACAATAGATAGAGAAACAGGGGAACTGCTGTTTGATACAGAGGCAGCAAAGGAAGCCGTGACATTTTTAAACGGGATGATTCAAAGCAAAACAGCAAGACTTGCAGGCGATGATAAAAATGCCAATGTTCCTTTGCAGCAGGGAAGAGCAGCAATGTGTGTTGCTTCTACATCTGCACTGCCAAACATTGAAAGCGATACAATGGAAGGCATCACAATTAATTGTGCAGCACTTCCAAGCCATAAGACAAATGATCAATTGTTTTACGGAACAAATGTAACGGTATTTAACACTTCAACAGATGCTCAAAAGCAAGCAGCTTGGGAATATATTAAATTTCTTACCAATACAGAAAACACAGCCTACTTTGCAGCACAAACAGGCTATATCCCTGTAAGAAAGTCAGCTCAAGGAGACCCAGTATTCAAAGCAGTATTAGAAGCAAAACCAATGAAAAAGCTACCCTTTGAAAACATGGATAATGGATTCCAAGGGGAAAGACATATAGGGGCTATAAACGCATTAGATGCATTGGGAGACCAATTAAACCTGGTATTCAGCGGAAAGAAAGATATTGATGCAGCGTTAAAGGATGCAAAGATAAACGGTACAAAAGCCATGGAAGAGGCAAAGAACAACTAATTTTATAACGACTGTGCCACTAAAAGTTTCAAGAGGATTTAGAATCGAAGATTCTTTTATAAGTAAAAAGATGATTTCTGAAAATAAGGAATCATCTTTTTTTATGATCCAGTTGATTTATAGTTTGTGACACCTATTTTCCAAAACACATAGCATGGAATGAGAAATAAGAAAGTATAGATAGGGGTATATGGTGCCAGCGGTGTCACAGGCCTGTCCAAAAGATAAAGCAATGGATAGTATTGTATGCATGCCAGTGGGATTATAAAAGTGAAAAATCCTAATACACTTTTACCGTAAATAGCCATTGGATATTTACCAAATTCTCTTCCTCCATCTGTAAAAATGTTCATAAATTCTAAGCCCTCAATTGTAAAGAAACAAAAAGAAGCATAAATGATGTAAAGTCCCATAAACAGTGCAATACCACCAGCAATCATGAAGATAAAGATAAGTATTTTATCTTTGGTCCATATAATGGGGCTATTGGAGATTGCATAAATCAGAATGACGATTGCTTGCAGTAAACGGCCTAGGCAGGAGAACTCTACCTTAGAAGCAAATACCAGAAATAATTCACTGCATGGGCGGATCATAATGCGATCAAATTCTCCATTGGAGATTGTGGCGGTAAAGGTTTTGAAACCATAGGCAAAACATTCTGCAACAGAGTAAGACATTAAAACCACAGAAAAACAAAGGAGAACTTCACTGTAGGAGAACCCCTCTACATTGTTAAATCGAGCAAACATATAATAAACACCTAGGAAAGAAGCGAAGGAAATTAAAAATTGTCCTAGTATGGTCAAAAGAAAAGATGCTTTATATTCTAAGGCACAACGCAAATGCATAGAAAGAAAATTTAAATATAATTTCATCTATTATCCTCCTTGTATAACAGTCTGCTTCAATGCCTTATTCATCAGAAACTTTCCCAGCATAACCAATGTTAAAAGCCAAAACAGCTGTAATTGTATTCCATATACAGCCTGCATCCCTGTAATGTTTCCACTATAAATGCGATAGGGCATATTTTGCATAGAAGCAAAAGGAAGAAGCTCAACAATAAGCCTGATTTTATCTGGAAGAAAAGGCAATGGAATAATACCCCCTGATAAAAATTCCATAAGAGAAAGAGCCACAATGCGAATACCTATAGGGGATAAAGTGAAGAATGTTATTACATAAATCAGCATAGAGAATGCAACAACAATCAAAAAACCAGCTATGAAAGAAATTCCAAAGGATAAAGCGAGCAAGGCATCTGGCGGAAAAGTCAGGGCATAAGGCTCAGGCAGCAAAAATGCAGCAAATAAAATCGGTAAACATCGAAGAATGGCTTTAGAAAAACGATTGGCCATACTTTTCACGTACCACATATTATACAAATCCAAGGGACGGCAAAGCTCATAAGCAACACCGCCAGAAGAAATGGAGTCTAAAATGTCCTTATCCAGAAACCAAGTCATAAAAAGCGCCATAAATGCCTGCTGCAGCCAAAAATAAGATGATAGCTGAGAAAGTCCCATGGGAAAAGCGCTGGGATTAGATTTGTAAAAGGCAGTGTACATTAAAATTTGCAAAAATCCCCAAGAAAATTGTGTTACAATACCTGCAAATGCAGCAGCACGATATTGAAGACTATTCACAATATATAATCTAAAAAATGAATGATATTTTTTCATATGTGATGCTCCTCGTAAAGAGAAATGATGATCTCTTCTGCAGTAGCTCCTTGAATTGCAATATCTGTCACTTCAGCATGGACAGAAAGGTGGCTGATAGCAGATGAAACAGAGAGTACATCTGTATTGACAGAGACAATGATTCTCCCAGGGTGATGAGTTTCTATAGCCAGTCCTTGGCAGGGCATGAAGCTGCCCCGTTGGTAGTCTATGGTAATCCTTTTGTTTTGAGAATATTCTTTTTTTAATGTTTCCAATTCACCATCCAATAAAATACGTCCTTTTCCAATCAAAAGAATTCGTTTGGTCAGTGCCTCAATATCTTGCATGTCATGGGTGGTTAAAATAACCGTGGTATGATATTGGCGGTTGATATCCTGAATAAAATTACGCACGGCAATTTTTGAGACTGCATCCAAACCGATGGTTGGTTCGTCCAAGAATAATATCTTAGGGCTATGAATTAAAGATGCTGCAATTTCACAGCGCATGCGTTGCCCCAGGGATAGCTGGCGAGCTGGTGTTTTGATAATCGTTTCAATATTTAATAAAGAGGAAAGAGTCTCAACATTTTCACGATACTTCTTTTCTGAAATTTGATAAATATCTTTTAACAGTCGAAAAGAATCTGCTACGGGGAGATCCCACCAAAGCTGAGATCTTTGACCGAAAACCACACCGATTTCTCGCACATATTCTATTCTATTTTTCCAAGGAATAAGTCCATTAATGATGCATTCACCGCTGTCAGGAGTTAGAATACCGCTCATTATTTTGATGGTGCTGCTTTTTCCGGCACCGTTAGGCCCGATATAGCCTACCATCTCTCCTTCATCAATTGTAAAGGAAATATCATTTAAAGCATGAATAACATCATATTGTTTTTGGAAAAGAGATTTAATAGCTTCTCGCATACCTGCATTTCTTCTAGCAACACGAAAGGTTTTGTTAATATTGTGCATTTTAATCAACAAAGAAACCTCCATTTCAAAAAAAGTTTAAAGATTAGTGTAACACTAATCTTTAAATAAAACAAGAATAAAGACAAAGAAAGGTCAGTCCTATTTGAACTGCCCATCTTTGTGTTCATACATAGGACATTGGGATTACATGAACCCCCAATTTTTTTTTAAAGTTTTTGATAATCTATTTCCATGCCTTTATCTTTTGCTACATCAATCATATTCATAACAAGAATAATAGGTTTTCACAACTGCTTCCAAATGAATATGATTCTCGCTCATAATAAGTCCCTTGCACATATAAAGACTCAGTTGTAGAATATAGTATGGAGTAATCAACGAGGGGGGAATTCTTATGAGTATATTTGAGATTATCATGCTGCTTTGCTTTGGCGCTGCCTGGCCGTTTTCTATATATAAATCCTATATATCCAGGTCAGCTTCAGGGAAAAGTATAGGCTTTTTAATAATCATATTGGTAGGATATGTGGCAGGAATACTCAATAAGCTATATTATAGCTTTGATTTTGTCATTTATTTGTATGTCTTGAATTTTTTGATGGTATTTGCTGATATGTGCTTGTATTACAGAAACAAAAGGCTTGAAAAAGTTGAGGAAGAGTAGGTAAAAAAGCAGATTAAAGTTATTCTAACTTTAATCTGCTTTCTGTATCATAGGGAAGTATATCATATGGGGTATACGTATTATCTAAGCCATCCATAAAGCTTATGAGTTCATCTATGCTTCTAGGATATGCACTGTGGATTTCGTCTTCCAGCCTATACATTAACTGGTAAGCTTTACTTGCTTGAAGCTCCTTTATTGCATTGTTTCTATCTGCAATATCATAAATCTCATGCATCATGTCTGTATTCTTTCTATCTATGGCATAATCAAGCATAAAGCTTAAAGCCACGGAAAGTATTTCAGCTTCCTTTGCAGCCTTATTTTTGCTCATTACATCTGCAGTTACTTCAATGTTATGAAATAGTCCAGAGCAGTCATATTTCTCCGTCAAAATTTTCAATTCCTTGACAACTTCGCTAATCATTGACATCACTCCTTTTTTTGTATTATGTGCATAAAATAAAAGTTCATTCATTGCTAAAATAAAAGTTCGCATGTTTCAGCAATATAATCCATATGGAAGAAATAATTGAACGAAGAGTATGCATAAACTTTGTGGTATAATATTTCTATATAATATAAGAGATGTATCGATGGAGAGGAAATAATATGAATCTTTTAACAGCGGAAAATATAAATAAAAGTTATAGTGAAAAAATACTAATGAGTGATATTTCACTTGGGATAAATGAAGGCGATAAAATAGGTGTAATCGGCATTAACGGAACAGGAAAAACCACCCTTTTGAAAATAATAGCAGGAATTGAGATGCCAGATGAAGGAAAGCTCATAAAAGCAAGCAGAATAAATATAGAGTATTTAGCTCAAAACCCAATATTTGATGATGAAGCAACTGTTCTTGAACAAATATTTAAAGGGGATTCACCTATTATGAAGCTTTTAAGGGATTATGAAAAGGCTTTACAAAATCCAGATTCCTCAGGAGAAAAAATACTTGAATTATCAAAGCATATGGATAGACTAAATGCCTGGAATATAGAAAGTGATGCCAAGGCTGTTTTGACGAAGCTTGGCATATCAGATTTTGAAATGAGAGTTGGCACAATGTCAGGTGGTCAGAAAAAAAGAATCGCGTTAGCCGCAGCCCTCATAACCCCTTCAGATTTGCTAATTTTAGACGAGCCTACCAACCATCTTGATAATGATACAATTGGCTGGCTGGAGCAGTACTTGAATAAGAGAAAAGGTGCGCTTTTGATGATTACCCATGATAGATACTTTTTAGATAGAGTAGTAAATGAAATCATTGAGCTTGACCGAGGAAATCTCTACACATATAAAGGGAATTATACCGACTTCTTAGAAAAAAAGATTGAGCGCGAAGAGACGGAATTAGGGAATGAAAGAAAGCGCCAGAATCTTTTTAAAAAAGAGCTTGCTTGGATAAAAAGAGGAGCAAAGGCCAGAACCACGAAGCAAAAGGCAAGAATCGATAGATTTGAAAAATTAAGTGCACAAGCTGTGGATATCAGCGATGAAAAAGTAGAAATATCCGTAGGAAGCAGCCGCCTTGGGAAAAAGATTATTGAGCTTCAAAACATATCAAAATCTTTTGGAGATAAAAAGATCCTAAAGAATTTTAGTTATATCGTATTGAGAAATGACAGAATCGGGATAGTAGGGCCAAACGGAAGTGGAAAATCCACACTGATGAATATCGTATCAGGCAATATTGAAATTGACAGTGGGAATATTGAAAGAGGCGAGACCGTAAAGATCGGTGTTTATTCACAGGATACCTATCATATGGAGGATAATTTAAGAGTGATTGAGTATATAAGAGAAGGAGCAGAATATATTGCCACGGCAGAAGGAGAGCGGATTAGTGCTTCTCAAATGCTGGAACGATTCCTTTTTCCTTCCGAGCAGCAATGGACCCCTATAGCGAAGCTTTCTGGTGGAGAAAAAAGAAGGCTATATCTTCTTCGCGTTTTGATGGAAGCACCAAATGTATTGCTTTTAGATGAGCCTACAAACGATTTGGATATTGAAACTCTAACAATATTGGAGGATTATCTTGAAGACTTTGAGGGAGCAGTGGTTGCTGTATCCCATGATAGGTATTTTCTTGATAGGATGGCAGAGAGAATATTTGGCTTTGAAGGGGATGGCAGAATCGCTGAACATACAGGCAATTATTCTGATTTTATAGAGTATATAAGCAATCTGAATCAAACAGAACAAGCGCAAGACAAAGAGAAGTCTGAAAGCAAGGATGATAGAGGGCAAAGAAAAGAAAGGCCTATAAAGTTAACTTTTAAAGAACAAAAAGAGTATGAGCAGATTGACAGCATCATAGCTGAGCTTGAAGAAAAAATAGCAGATACTGAAGACAAGATAAATAAAGCCAACACAGACTATACACTTTTGCAAAAGCTTCTTGAAGAAAAAGCAGATTTGGGGAAGCAGCTAGAGGAAAAGATGGAGAGATGGGTGTATTTGAATGAGTTGGTTGAGTCAATAGAAGGAAAAAACTAGGGTTGTTGATAGCTTCGGCATTAAGTATTTCAATATTTTGGTCGATATATATGATATAAGGATATAAATCATATTTTCCAAGGAGGGAGAAAGATGATTCATAGTGTGAACAGTGTGAATAGCGTTCAAAAAATTAAAACAAATGTCACAACTGACCAAAATTATCAATTGAAAGAAAAACAGAGGCACAATATAGAGGAGACTGAACAATCAAAAGACGAAAAGGATGTTGTCTTAGAAATAGGCAATGATGCACAGAA
>JAUQXG010000140.1 GCA_030834765.1 Lutispora sp. | reverse complement strand
CAAAGACAGCAAAATAAACATCGTGTTTGCTACAGGGATGGATCATCATAAGGAGAAGGCTTTTGAAGTCTATGCGGTGGATTATATTTCTAAACCATATAATATTGGGAGAATCAAACAGACCATCGATAGAATAAAAAGCTTCACCAATAAGGAGGAAGCGGATTTTCACAATTACATTGAAATAAATTACAATTGGAACAAGATTTTCATCAGAAAAAGTGATATATTATTTGTAGAATGTATCAATAGGACAAGCTTTTATCATACCATAGATAATTCCTATAAATGTTACATTTCTTTAAAAGAGGTGAAAAATCAGTTGGGAGAAGGTTTCTTCCAGGTCCACAAATCCTACATAATCAATTTGACTAAAATCATCAAAACGGAAAAGATAAGCAGGACATGCTTAAAGGTATCCTTTGTCAATACACCTAAGAATGCTTACATATCTGCAAGGTATTTTGATGATTTAAGAAAAAAGTTACAGCAGTAAATTGTATTTTGAATTAGGGGGGGTAATATGGATAATAATATTTTGAACTTATTTGTGTTTTCAATACCTGAAGCGGTACTGGTCCTTACTTTGTGCCTTGGGTTTCTTGGCAAGAAGCATATTTTCAAAAAAACCTTTATATATTGTTGTTGCATATTAGTTTATTTGGTTTTCATCGCGCCATATTTAAAACTTCACATGGTGTTCATGATTTTTTATGTTCTTACAAGTATTTTAGCAGTCAAATTTTTATATAAGATTGATTTTTTAAATACTCTAATCTCCTACAGCCTTTCCTTTGCAATTTATTTTGCTGTGGAAAACATACATGTGCAAATAGTATTTGGTTTGACTAAGATTACTCCACAGGATTTTATGAAGTTTTCTTTGCTCAAAGTCATAACTTTTTATATTCTATTTACTACAATACTCATTCTCTCCACATTTATTAAAAGAAAAAAGATTCATCTTATGCTGAGCACTTCATCCTCTAAGGATGGTGAATAAAAGAGTGATTTTGAATAGGACTATGAGTAGAAAAGCAATTCTATCCATATCTGCAGCAAATATACTTTTGGTAGCATTCCTTGTCAATGACCAGTACAGAACTGCAAAACTAGGTTATACTAATATCAATGCTGCGGTTTATATGCTATTTGGGACTATATGCATCATAAGCACGATTCTACAGCTTTTTATCATGAATGAATTTATTGAAGGGTTAAAAAGAAAATCAGAATATGACCAAATGAAATGTCAGATCGCAAGCATGGAAGAGTTGAATAAAGTCAATAGAATGCAAAGGCATGATTATAGAAATCATCTGACGGTTATCAATGGATTGGTGCTTTTGGACAAAAAGCAGCATCTAAGAGAATACATAGGAAAACTCATAGAAGAATCCCATAGCCAAGGCTTTCAGGTTGAAACAGGAATCAAAGAGCTGGATATACTTTTGGAGGCAAAGAATAAAGAGGCTGATGACAAAGGAATCTGTTTGGAGTGTATCAATGATGCTCAGCTTTCTCATTTGATTTTAAGCCCTTTTGCTTTGGTAAAGGTATTTAGCAATATCATCGATAATGCCATTCAAGCCTTATGTGATACCCAAAAACCAGATAAAAGGATTGTGTTTTCGATTTTAGAGGACATTGTCTTTTATATCATCACCATTTCAAATAATGGAAGCAAAATCCCTGAAGAGGTGGCAGCAAAAATATTTGAACAGGGATATAGTACAAAAGCCAAAGAAGGAAGAGGATACGGCCTTTATATCGTGAAGAAAACCTTAAACCGCTACAATGCAATAATAGACTTAATCAGCACAGAAGAAGAGACAAAGTTCATCATAAAAATCCCTAAAATATGACATAAATGTAGCGTTACTACATGAAACCGCACTTATACTACATATTTATTGAATACCTCATTCGAAAAATATATGATTGTATCAAATCAAGTCGAAGGGGGTATATGAAAATGAAATTAAAAAGACTTTTTCTGACACCATTTGCGCTTATGCTGGTAGCTATAGGCTTTAGCTCGGTAAGCCCTATGTGCTTAGCTTGGTATTATAAACCCGAAGTTCCAGAAGATCTGAAATAATCATACATATTGCATTTATTGAGAACAAATACCTTACCCCATCATATCAATAAATTTCGCTGAAGCAGCAGGCAATGGAAGGTTGTTTAAAGTAACAACGCCCAAGTGCCTGCTTTCAATTTTTTGAGAAATATCTAGTATAAACAGCTCTTCTCCAGAGGAATAAACACATTCGTCGGGCACAAAGGAAACACCAAGACCTATCTTCGTCATTTCTACAAGAAGCTCCACGCTGCCCAGTTCTACTTCGGGCTTTAAGTTTAGGTTGTTTTCTCTTAAAAGCTTATCAAAATAATCTCGGGTTACAGTTGCTTTCTCCAGTACCAAAAGAGGATACTTTTCCAGCTCATTTAAGTCAACCTTTCTATCAGAAAGCTCTTTATATTGTTTTCCAGCTGCAAAGACATCTTTCACTGCCTTAGAATTTTTTATGCTAAAAATACTGTGGTCTATATTTTCTGGTAAATTCACTACACAAAAGTCAACGCTTCCTTTTTTTAAAAGCTCCATGCATTTAGGAGAAGTTCTATTTGTGATATGGAGCTTAATATTGGGGTATACTTTTATAAACCTTTTGAAATAGGGCATGAGAAAATATTTGCATATGGTATCACTTGCAGCGATTTTGACCTCTCCTTGTGCCAGTGAGCTGATATCATTTAATGTTCTTTCCCCTGTTTTGATAAAGTTAAAGGCTTGTTCAACATGGTTGAAAAGGACTTCTCCTTGGTGTGTCAGCTTTACTCGCTTTGTATTTCTAAAAAAAAGCACACAGTCCAATTGCTTTTCCAGTTGTTTAATAGACTGGGATACAGCCGATTGAGAAATGAAAAGCTTGTCAGAAGCCTGAGAAAAACTAAGGGTTTTCCCAACATAATAAAAGACCTTATATAATTCAAAGCTAATATCCATATATTAGACCACCTTATAATTGATATTAGAAATATTAATTATTTTAATTAATTATACTATGATAGGATAAGGTTAGCAAGAAGGAAGAGCTAGGGTCGCTTCTTTAGGGCAGGGCACCAGGTTCCAGGCGCCAGGCTCCAGAGTCAAGCTAGGCTTCGAAGCCATTCTCAACCTCGTGCCTCGTGCCTGGTGCCTCGTGCCCTCCCTAAAGACATGACCCTATAAAAAATATAAGGAGCTGATTTTTATTTTTCGAGTTTATGTGGAAAAGAAAGATGAATTTGCCATAGAGGCGAAGGCTTTGCTTTATGATTTGACAACAAATTTAGGTATTCATTCCTTAAAAGGTTTAAAGATTTTAAATAGATATGACATAGATGGAATAAGTGAAGAAGAATACAAAAGTGCCAGGGACACTATTTTATCTGAGCCACCTGTTGACCATGTTTATGATGAAGAATACGATTTTTCTAAGGCTCATAGATTTTTCACAGTTGAATATTTGCCAGGACAATTTGATCAAAGGGCAGATTCTGCTGCGCAATGCATTCAGATATTGACTCAAAAAGATAAACCTTTGGTGAAGAATGCCAAGGTCATACTGCTGTTTGGAGAAATAGGCCAGGATGAATTTACTAGGATAAAAGAGTATTATATCAATCCAGTTGAAATGAGAGAAGCAGAAGCTGCAAAGCCAAAGAAGCTGGAATTTGAAGCAGCAGTACCTTCAAAAGTAGAAGTGCTTCATGGGTTTATCAATATGAGTCATGAAGAGCTAAGTCACCTTAGAGAAAATCTTGGTTTAGCCATGAGCCTGGAGGATCTGGAATTTTGTCAAGAATATTTCAGAAGAGAAAATAGAGATGCGACATATACAGAAATCAGAGTTATAGATACTTATTGGTCCGATCATTGCAGACACACTACCTTTCACACAATGCTTGATCATATCGAGATAGAAGAAGGGGCGTATTCACACCTCATACAAACTGCTTTTCAGCAATATTTAAAATCCAGAGAATTTGTTTATAAGGATAAAGAAAAAGCCATAAGTCTGATGGACATGGCGACAATATCCATGAAATCTTTAAAGAAACAAGGAAAACTAGAAGATTTAGAAGAGTCTGATGAAATAAATGCTTGCAGCATCATTGTGG
>JAUQXG010000139.1 GCA_030834765.1 Lutispora sp. | reverse complement strand
CCATACATTATTTAATTACTATGCACCCTTTATTCCATTTAAGAAAAGCGAGACTTTATATCAGAGAATGAGATGCGGAGCTGGAAACGGACTATCAGGTCTTATTGGCAAGACAAATAACCTCAGTTCTCGTGGTGAATTTCTTTACTACTGCCCTAAATGTGCTGTTTATGATTTTAATAAATATGGAGAGGCTTACTTTCATAGACCCCATCAAGTTTCTGGGACGAAAATCTGTCAAATTCATTTTTGTCTATTAAATAAATACCCTTTCAAACTAACAGGTACGGACGAAAGAATATATCATAGCTGTGAATTTAAACACCTTGATCTTGAAATCACTAGCATCAATACTTCAAAGTACTTTAGTCATATGCTAACCCTTGCTAACTCAATTAAATTCTTACTAGTATCTAGAATAGATAATATTGACATATATGAAATTAATAAGAGATATTATAAGTATTTATCTTATAATGATTTTTTATGTTTAAATGGAAATGTAAACCAGAACAAGCTATTAACTGCATTTGAAAATTACTATGGTGGGTTTTTAGAAGTTATTGATTGTGAAATAGATCATAATATAGCTAATAATTGGCTTCACACTATAACAAGAAAACCTCAAAGAACACTAAACCCCCTATATCATATTTTACTAATTCAATTTTTATCTCAGAAATTTGATAACTTCTTTAGCAAATATGTAGATTTAACAAAATTATGCAATCATAAAGTTGCTAATGAAATAAAAAAAATTAACGAATACAAAGAAAATATTATACAGTACATTAAAAGCAATCCTAATGCTACTCGTTCAGTAATTAGTGCTGCATTATACATTGAAAGAGATTATTTGCTAAAACATGATCCTAATTGGTATAAAAATATACTACCTAAATCTTGTTTGATTAATCATAATTGTGTTAATACTCTTAATGATTCTAAAAAATTAATATTACAATTTATTATAGATAATCCAAGTTGCACAAGATCACAAATCAAAAGTGCACATAGAAATCAATATGAGCAATGTAAACAATATGATATTGAGTGGTTCGATAGAAGTTTACCAGAATTAAGAAAGAATTATATGAAGAACTTTAATGAGAAACTATATTGCTGCCGCAATTCCATACTTGAATATATTGGAAAACAACCAACTTGTAATAGAAATGAAATACGTGAGAAACTAAAAAATGAATATAATTGGCTCTACAAAAATGATGTGCATTGGTTTAAGAACAATTTGCCCATAAGTACAGGTCCTAGACAAAGTATTAAAGATAGTATATTACAAGAATATAGAAAATCCCTACTATCTTTTTTAGAATCTGCCCCTACTAGTACAAGAGAGCAGATTTACAAAAAACTTAGTAAAGCCTATAAATATTGCTTTACTAATGATAAAGATTGGTTTGAAAGAGAAATGCCCAGACCTACAAAACATTGTGAACGCAATTATGTAAAGAGTTTTGTAGATTGGGAGAAAAGAGATCTTGAGATATTAGAGATTTTAATGAATACTAATTATTTTGATGATGTAGTTGCTAATCCAAGAAAATTAACAAAAGTCAAGATTTATAGTCTTTTGCCCATTCAATATAAGACAGTCATAAGGTATTCTTTAGACAAGCTACCTAAGTCTAAACTATATATAGCTGAAATATTAGAATATAAAAACTCATAAAACTCAATGCCCTATGTATCCCTTCTGAATATGATTATATTAGGTAAAGGAAGGCTGGTGTCACATGGCAAAGCGAAAGCGATCACTTACTCCAGAGAAAATCGAAATGAGAATAAAAGAAGGCAGAAGCCAAGGAGATGGAAAGGATTATATTCCTTGGTTGAAAGTATCTGATGTTGCATCAAAAGGTGTATCTCTCAAAACATTTAGTAAAAAGATAAGAAGACAACATCATTTATTGTCAAGACTTGAATCATCATTTTTTTATATTGCAGAGTGGAGCGATAACATTATAGATATTAAAGAACAATATGCATTAGATCTGGAAGATACTAAAAGAATTGCTAATGAATTAAAGATAAAACATCCAACTGATCCAAGAACGAAA
>JAUQXG010000138.1 GCA_030834765.1 Lutispora sp. | reverse complement strand
CGGATGTCTTGTTTATGATAAGCACATATCATATTGACACTTTTCGATTTAACATATATAATAGTCATATCGAAATTATTAGATTTGAGGTGTCGATATGGAAAACTATTTGGAATATACAAAAGTTTTTAAGGCGCTGGGCGACCCAAAAAGAGCCATGATTGTAGATATGCTCTCTTGCGGTGAGCTTTGTGCCTGTATGATTTTGGAGAAATTTGAGATGTCCCAATCCACGCTATCCCACCACATGAAGCTCCTGTGCGAATGTGGGTTTGTTAAGGGCAGGAACGAAGGCAAATGGACGTACTATTCGCTGGATGCGGAAACAATCAACAAAACAAAGCAGTTTTTCTGCGACATTACATCTGAAAAGGAAAACTGCATCTGTAAAGAAGATGGGAATTGTTGCAAAGGATGTGATGAAAATGAGTGAAGAAAAATCCTGCTGTTGTTCCACCAGTGCTTGTTGTGACAGGAAATCCATAACGCCGTATGACAAAAAGGATAAATGGATAACAGGTGAAATCCAAACTACGCAAGGCAGTGTACCTGTGGCTTCAACGGACCTTCACTTCAAAGACATGCTCGGAGGGTGGAAAGTGCGCTGGGGCATAGGGAGGATGAATTACAAGATCAGTCCAGGAATTTATGCAATAGGCAAACCCGACAACATGTCTCCTGTACTTGTGAGTGCAAACTACAAACTGACATTTGATGCCTTGCGGAAAGAGCTTGTGGGATTGGATTGCTGGATTTTGATACTCGATACAAAGGGGATCAATGTTTGGTGTGCTGCTGGCAAAGGTACATTTGGATCTGATGAGTTGGTAAAACGCATATCAAAAACAGGGCTGTCCCATATTGTATCGCACAGGACATTGATTTTACCGCAGTTGGGTGCCCCAGGTGTGAGCGCCCATGAAGTCATCAGGCAAACCGGATTTTCAGTGGTTTACGGCCCTGTAAGAGCATGTGATATAAAGGCTTTCCTTGGTTCCGACTTTAAGGCTACAGAGGAAATGCGCACCGTGAAATTTACGATGCGGGATCGGTTGGTTCTAACGCCTATGGAGCTGGTGGCAGCCGCAAAGATATCATTGACGGTTTTCGCAGTATTGTTTCTCCTAAACCTTTTTGCGGCAAGACCTTTTGGGCTTGCGGATTTTATCATTTATGTGGGTGCTGTAGTAACAGGAACCGTTGTCACGCCCATGCTCCTTCCCTTCATCCCCGGCAGGGCATTCGCGTGGAAGGGCTGGCTGCTGGGGCTGTGTTGGACGGCAGGATTTATTTGGTTTATTGGCTGGTTTGCTCCAGAAATTTTGCTTCTTGCCATAGGTTATTTGCTGGTACTGCCGTCATTGTCGGCTTTTTTAGCGATGAACTTCACTGGCTCTTCAACATACACTTCTTTTTCTGGCGTTATCAAGGAAATGAAAATAGCGGTGCCGTTGATCGCTCTTTCATCCGTCGGGGGGATTGTGCTGGTGTTGATAAAGAGCCTATGGGCTTAATAAGGAGGGTGCTATGAAACACAAGTATTTAAAAAATGTTGCAACTTTAAATTTATCTGTTGAAAAATGTATCGGCTGCGGAAGATGCATTGAGGTTTGCCCTCATGGAGTATTCAATATGAGTGATAAAAAGGCACAGTTCAAAGACAAAGACCGATGCATGGAATGCGGCGCTTGTGCCCAAAATTGTCCTGCAAATGCCATCTCTGTTGATGCCGGAGTTGGATGCGCCGCCGCTGTGATTACGGGCTGGCTTACGGGAAGCGAACCGAGCTGTGATTGTTCAGGCGGTGGAGAATGCTGCTAAAAAATATGGAAGGTGTGTTTTATGGGTAAAGATAATACGGGTATAGGCTTCTTTGAAAAATATCTGACACTTTGGGTTTTGCTGTGCATGGCGACAGGTATCCTGATCGGGAAATCTCTGCCGAGCGTTCCCGCATTTTTGGGGCGGTTTGAATACGCGCATACCTCCATTCCCATTGCGGTGCTGATTTGGGTAATGATATATCCTATGATGCTGAAAGTGGATTTCCAGTCCATTAAAAATGTACGCAGGCATCCGCAAGGATTGCTTGTATCCAGCGGAACAAGCTGGCTGATTAAACCCTTTTTAATGTTCGGCCTTGCATCGTTTTTCTTCTATGTGGTATTTAAAGCTTTTATTCCCGCAGAATTGGCAAGGGATTATGTGGCGGGCGCGGTTTTGTTAGGTGCGGCTCCCTGCACCGCAATGGTGTTTGTCTGGAGCCATCTGACAAAGGGCGACCCTACCCATACGCTTGTACAGGTGTCCATCAACGACCTGCTGATTATTTTCCTGTTTGCTCCCATTGTATCTTTTCTGTTGGGGGTATCGAATATTCAGGTACCGTGGGATGTACTGCTTTTCTCCGTATTAGTGTTTGTGGTAGTCCCTCTGGCGGGTGGTGCACTTACCCGCGCCTGGATGGTCCGGCACAAAGGAGAGGATTATTTTAATCATCGTTTCATTCCTAAGTTTAACGGAGTTACGACCGCAGGACTGCTAATGACACTGGTCATTATCTTCTCGTTTCAAGGGGATGCCATACTGAACAATCCCCTTCATGTGCTGATGATTGCCGTGCCGCTGGTGCTCCAGAATATCATTACGGCGCTCTTTGCATACCTGCTATGTAAAAAACTGAAACAGCCGCATAACATCGCAGCTCCTGCCGCGCTCATTGGTGCATCGGATTTCTTCGAACTGTCGGTAGCCGTTGCCATTACGCTTTTCGGCGCAACTTCCCCGGTTGTGCTAGTTACAACGGTGGGCGTACTGACCGAGGTTCCTGTTATGCTCCTGTTAGTGAGGTTTGTGAATAAGACCCGACACTGGTTTCCAAAGGAAGGAGGAATAGCATGATAAAGGTTGCCTTTATCTGTGTCCATAACTCCTGCCGCAGCCAGATCGCGGAGGCATTGGGCAAACATCTTTCCGGTGATGTTTTTGAAAGCTACTCGGCGGGAACGGAAACCAAACCGCAAATCAATCAGGATGCCGTCCGACTGATGAAACAGCTTTACGAGATTGATATGGAGAAAATACAGTGTCCAAAACTGCTTTCAGAAATTCCCCCCGTTGATGTTGTCATTACCATGGGCTGCAATGTCACTTGCCCATACCTTCCCTGCAAGCACAGAGAGGATTGGGGGCTGGACGACCCTGCAGGGAAAAGTGATGATGAATTTATTCAAATAATAAATCAGATTGCAAACAATATCTTATTTCTTAAAGATAAGCTTTATGCTTTGTAGTATGTTCCTTCTGTAACCTTAACCACTATGAAAAGGAAAAAGTAAGACTAGAAATGGGTTTGAAAGATTATAAAGTAAATATTCAACATGTAGAAAGCACATCTATTATAGGATGTTCTGCAAAAAAATTAAACTTCGTAAACTCAAATTTATGTAATAAATAATTAAGAATTGTTTTTTATATATCCTATGATAATTTGTAATGCTAGAATACTTTATGTAATGAAATTCAACATGGAGGAATAAAAATGGGAAAATGCGAGTTTAGATTAATTACTATTGCGGATGTGTCTGCAATGGCTGATTTACTAATATATAGGCAAAACTTTGAGAGTAAGGTATTTCCATTTTTAAAAAATAGTTGTCTTAATGTCAAATATATCACGGATATGTTTGAGCAATTGTTCGTTAATAGTAAAGCTATTGGGATAGGAGCATTTGTTAATGATGAATTAGTAGGTTATATAATGGGAGAGATAAAGATTGACACTTCGAGAGGAAGACATGTATGGGTGCCCTATGAGGGAATTGCAATTAGAATGGATCAATCCTCTGAACTTATAAGAAATCTCTACACAAAGGTTTCAGTTGTGTGGCTTGAACAAGGCTGTTTTAGCCACTATACTTTAATACCTCTTGGAAATCAGGTGTATTATGAAGCCTTTCAACGATTAAGCTTTTTTATCCAACAAGTACATGGGGTAATGAACCTAGAGGATTATAAGCCTTTTGAAAATGCATCTGATGCAGAGATTAGATTTGCTAATAAAATGGATAGTGAAATAATGGGTAATATGTCCAGCATAATCTTCTCGTATCAGAATTCTGCACCTACTTTTGAACCTGCGTTACCTGAAGTTGTAATGAATATAAAGGCTGGGTATAAAAGGACGGTAGAGGATAATGATGCAACGATTCTTATTGCGGTAAAGGATATGAAGGAATTAGGATTTCAAGCATATTGGCCTATCACTTCAGATTTGATGGCACCTGACGACGGAGTAGAACTAAGTATAGCGGGCACTTACTATTCCCATATGAGAAGTGGTGTTGGTAAAAAATTAATGAATGAAGGTTATAGGATTATGAAAGAAAAGGGATATAATAATATGATAGCAGATTGGAGAATAACTAATCTTACTTCTTCAACATTTTGGCCCAAGTGTGGATTTAAACCAGTAGCTTACAGAATGGTTAGATGTATTGACAGTAATTTAGCATGGGCAAACTTTAACAACCCGAGTATTAAGTCATAGCAGCTCTTTAACTGTGAAGCGTGACAAAGAAATTCTTCATTTTCATTAAAGATGCAAGAAATATTGTGACATATACAAAAGGGCAAAGCAGAAGCTGAGGCTCTTTTTATTTTGCCCTATACTTTATTGTTAAGGGGTAATGTGGTAATGTAATGGCATAACGATATTACATCATGAGACAAAATATGGGAGTGAAATTTTATGAAGAATTTTAAATTAGGTAGAAACCTATGGTTATTTGCTGGGATATGCTTTTTATTATCTTTTATATTAAGTTTAGTAAGCAATAAATCAAATTTATTATCTGCTTTAAATGGGATTACATGCATTCTCATGTTTGTTAATGCTTACATTAACCATAAGAAAATTATCAAAGATAATAAGGATTAGATAACAATATTTTTACCAAGGAGCTTACGAAAGTAGGCTCTTTTATTTTGCCCTTTTAAAGCTTTGTTTTGATGGGATAATGTGGTAATGTAATGATGTAAGAGTATTTATAATATGCAGTAAAGTAAGTTTATATTTTGTACTATTTAGTAAAGGAGCGAAATAAATGGGATATTTTATGGTGCATTTAAAAATTGCTCAAAAATTGCTAAAAAATAATACTAATATAAAAGACATTGATGCATTTTATAAAGGATCTCTTGCCCCAGATGCAATTATGTTTAGACAAGGGTGTCAACGTTCTGAAAAATCATCAACGCATTTTTGTGTTGGAGATGAAGGATGGGGATATTATACTAACTATAATGAATGGGAAAACAAATTAAATTTAAACATTAGAAATTATGCTAATACAATAAATTCTGCTTTTTTATTTGGATATTATGCACATGTATTTACTGATATTACTTATGCTAATAGGTTCTGGACCCCTGTTAGACTTACACAAGACAAAAAATATATAGATGACTACTTTAAAGATTGTGCCGAAATTGATTCACTCTTATTAGAGAGCCTTGAAAACAAAGAAATAGTATGGTCATTATTAAGGAACTCTACAAATTATTGTTTATCTGATCTATTTAATGTTGACGACCTATCAATATTAATAGATGAAATGATAAGTAACATGTACCATAATCGCAAATCAAATCCAGATTATAAATTTAAAGTGATAACATTTTCTGATATGCTTGATTTCATAGATATAGTGGTTTCAAAAATTAATGAGGGTCAATTTAGAGTATAAGCGTAATTAATACGAATTTAAGTTGGTTCACAATTTTTACATATTGCGAAGTAAAGAATGTTTATACTATCTTTGCCAAATAAATGGATGTGAAATTAGTAGGGGGTTTTTATATGAATAAGACTGGTAAGGGATTATTATTGGTTATGGTGTTATGTACGCTGATGATATCAATCCTGCCTACAACAGCTTCAGCAAATTCTGCGGAACCGCCATCATTGGTTATACTCATTAACAACCCACCAGATGACCTTTCAATTGTATTGGTATCCAATGAAAATCAACCAGAAGCGATCGTTCGGCGGGTTGCATGGGAAGGATATTATGTTTTTTATTCACGAGATATGCAAGCTGATGGCAAGTATACGTTCAAGATCTCCACAAAGGGGGAGACCTTTGAATGTACGCTTGCTGCACCTTTGCAACGTTATAACAACGTGGTTACCTTGGATGTATACAATCAGGAGCTTAAGCCCGGCAAATATCCGTTTCGTTCTGTACTCTTGGTGTCAATACGGTTACTGCTTACGCTTTTGATTGAAGGTATCATTTTCTGGTTCTTTAGATTTACACAAAAGAGAAGTTGGTTTATATTTCTTGCTGTCAACCTTGTTACACAGGGTGCATTGAATATTTGGCTGAATAGCGGAGGTTCGCTGATGCCAAGCTATTTGATTTTTAGTTTAATTATAGGAGAGGTTTTTGTATTTGCGGCTGAAATGATTGCGCTTCCCATTTTCATTAAGGAGCATAAAAAGAGCCGCATCTTGATTTATGCTTTTATTGCAAATCTTATAAGCTTAATTGCTGGTGGTTATATTATCTCGGTTTTGCCAGTTTAGACATGATACCACAGTATAATATTTGCTTACAGCTATTTTGCAATCATCATTATTTTTCACTTCAGATTTAAGTGGCTGATGTCCATGTCAGTCTTTGACTATGGGAGCACTATCCATCCTCTAAAACAGTATGACCGTTCGTGCTGGCGGGAGAAAGGTATCATGGGATGATGCATATGGTAAGGGCGTACCGCAATGCAAAACGTTATACTTAATAGTGGGCGAAATAGGTACTACATCGTGTAGCGAACTTAAAAACTCCATAGGAGAGGAAGAAATATTATGATTAGTGTAGTAACATTATGGAATCCAAAACAAGCTTTATTGCGAGAAATTATTCAAAAACCAGATCAATTTGATGAAGCAATTAAGTTATGTTTGGAAATGCATTCATTGGTACATACTTCGGAAATGTCAGGAATAAATATGAAAACTTTTGAAGATGAATTATGGGATGGTTTAGATGAGCTTTCTTTTCGTAGAATGCCAACTATAAAGGATGCGACAATCGCTTGGAACATTTGGCATTTGACAAGAATCGAAGATATAACAGCAAATATACTGATTGCTAATGATATTCAAGTAATAGCTAGAGAGCATTGGCTGGATAAAATGAATGTAACCGTATGTGATACTGGAAATGCAATGACTGACGAAGAAATTGAAGCTTTAAGTTCAGCTATTAATATGAAAGAATTACGTAGTTATCGTATGGCGGTGGGTAAAAAGACAAGGGAAATCATAAAACAGTTACAAGTAAACGATTTGAAAAAGAAAATAGAGCCTGCTAGATTGCAGCGGGTTTTTGATGAAGGTGGGGTTCTAAAAGTAGAAGGTTCAAAGTGGCTTGTAGATTTTTGGGGCAAAAAAACCATTGCAGGAATATTACTAATGCCCATAACACGACATCAAATTGTTCACATAAATGATAGCTTAAAATTAAAAGAAAAGTGTAAGAGGGAAATAACAAAATTACTTTAAAGTCGCCGCATCCATGTGATTCTGGCTCCGTGGGGCCTCATCTATCCAATAACAGCATATTTCCAAAATCCGAAGGAATATGAAAGTAGTAACCAGACTTCGGGAATATTCGGGTCGTTATACACAACGTGATATAAGGCTCGTCATCCCTGGTGCGATGCTTTGGAGTTTATTCAAAATATTTATGAAGGAGGAGATCTAACTTGAAAAAGGTTGTTCTTTTAATTTGTATTATAGTAACTGTATTAGCAACTGGGTGTAGGAATAGTAACACTTCGGCAAATTTAAATAAAGATGAGAAGATTTTTAAAGAAGATTTAGGGAGTTATTTCACAGGATATGATGGATGTTTTGTTTTATTTGATCAAAATAAAAATGAATATTTAATATATAATGAATCAAAAAGTCAGAAACAGGTATCGCCATGTTCTACATTCAAAATAATGAATGCGTTAATTGGTTTAGAAACAAAAGTGCTGACAGATGAAAATACTACATTTAAATGGGATGGGACTGCTTATCAGAACGAAGCTTGGAATAAAGACCAAACTCTAGCGACCGCTATTACAAATTCGACATTTTGGTATTTTCAACAAAATGCATCCAAAGTAGGCTCAGATAGAATGCAAAGTTATATAGATAAAGTTGACTATGGGAATAAGGATATTTCAGGAGGAATAACTCAATTTTGGGAACAATCATCTTTAAAGATATCGCCAAGAGAACAGGTTGAAATGTTAAAAAGAATATATACATATCAAATGCCCATCTCAAAAGGAAATATTGATATTGTAAAAAAGATTTTAGTCTTATCAAAGGAAAATGGTGCCACTCTATCAGGCAAAACAGGTTCGGGGTTAAAAGACGTTGGAAGGTTTATTCCTCAAGGGATTGAGGATGGATATGTTATTGGTTGGTTTATTGGATATGTCGAAAAAGACGATAATGTTTATTACTTTGCGACAAATATAGAAGGTGAAAAAGATGCTTATGGCGGTAAAGCGAAAGAAATAACATTAGAAATCTTAAAAGATAAAAAGCTATTTTAATTAAAAAGTTTTTATATATGAAGTGAATAAACAAGTAGCTGATATCTGAATTTTATTATTAGGTAATATTTAGCGGGTACATTTGGAACAAGCACTGGAGTTAAAAGCTGGAAGACGATTATTTTTCAGTAGTCTTGAGACAGGTAGTTGATCCATAATGAGGGGTATTCCCCATTATGGATCAACTACCTGTCTTTGTTTTATTTAAAACGCTTTTTCTTATTGTATCGATACAATAAGAAAATCTTATTATAAGACTCGATTTTACGGATTCAATCATATTTTTATAAATTAGAAGTTATGTTATAATTCGAATTATCAAAATAAGATATGATAAGCTTTACTACATTATCAAATAGAAGCAAGGAGAAAACTTATGAGAAATATTGTTCCAAGAGTGGCTGCCATACATGATATATCAGGCTTTGGCAGATGTGCCTTAACTGTGATTATGCCAGTGCTTTCCACAATGGGTATGCAGGTTTGTCCTGTACCTACAGCAGTGCTTAGCACCCACACAGGAGGCTTTAGTGATTTTTCTTTTCATGATTTGACAGATCCTATGGTAGATTACATTGCTCATTGGAAAGGTTTGAATTTGGAATTTGATTGTATATACAGCGGATTTTTAGGTTCAGAACATCAGAT
>JAUQXG010000137.1 GCA_030834765.1 Lutispora sp. | reverse complement strand
GAAGTTTGCCTTCATATTCAATTCCACCAATTGGAGTGATTACAGCTGCTGTGCCGCATGCTCCAGCTTCTTTGAATTCATCTAGGTTATTTACAAACACGTCTCTTTCTTCAACTTCCATGTTTAGATATTCTTTGGCAACTTGAATCAAAGAATATTTTGTGATACTTGGAAGTATAGAAGGTGACTTTGGTGTTACAAATTTATTATCTTTTGTTATGCCAAAAAAGTTTGCAGCGCCAACTTCTTCAATCTTTGTATGAGTTTCAGGATCAAGATAAATACAATCTGCGAAACCTCTTTTTACTGCTACTTCATGAGGCATTAAGCTTCCAGCGTAGTTTCCGCCTACTTTTGCGGCGCCTGTGCCATGAGGAGCTGCTCTGTCAAAATCTGAAATTGTGAAATTAACAGGACTCATGCCTCCTTTGAAATATGGCCCTACTGGCAGACAAAATACAGAGAACAAAAATTCAGGAGCTGGTTTCACTCCGATATTATCACCAATTCCTACGAAGAAAGGTCTTAAATATAAAGATGCACCGCTGCCATAAGGAGGAACAAAAGCCTCGTTTGCTTTAACAACTTGAATGCATGCATCAATAAATTTATCAACAGGAAATTCAGGCATCATGATTCTTCTGCAGCTTTCTTGCATTCTGATTGCATTTCTATCAGGTCTGAAAAGCTGTATTTTGCCTTCTTTCGTTCTATATGCCTTTAATCCTTCAAAGCATTGTTGACCATAATGAAGAGCTGTGGAGGATTCGCTTATGCAAAGGTTGCTATCTTCTGTCAATGCACCATCATCCCACTTGCCGTCTTTCCAATAGGATCTATAGCGATAGTCTGTTTTCATGTAGCTAAAACCAAGCTTACCCCAATCAATATCTTTAGTCTTGTTCATTTAACATTCTCCTTTCAACGTTTGCCATCCATCCAATGGACATTATAGCATATATAAAGTTTATTTGCCAATCAAAGAATATATTGTGATAGAAAGATAATTAAATAATATCTGAGTTATATACTATATTTCCTTCATCTGCACCATCAATAAATATATTGCCCAAAAATCTTTCATAATATCTTAGCCTCGATTCTAATATAGTACATTTTAATTTACCGCTATTTTTCTTCTCTGTTTTCAATGGTATATATTTATTTCTTTCATTAATCTGTTTTGTAGTGAATAAAAAGATTTTTTCTAATATTAAGAATATATTTCATTCGACAAAATATATAAGCACATTATTAATATTTTAGCTGAGATTCCAGCAATTCATCATATCTCAATTCCTATTTATGCCCTTTTTCGTCCAATTATTATAGTGATGTCCATGTTTACAATATATTGCCTCAATACGTCTTTAATAAATAAGTAGCTACAAAAAGAGAGAGAGGTATATATATATGGAAGCATTATTATTCAATTTAATTGAAAAGTCAAAGAATGATGATAAGGAAGCGCTTCTAGAGATAATATATAATTTTAAACCGACAATCAAAAAGTTTAGTAACCAATTATCATACGATGGTGCTGAAACTGATTTGATTATTTCTCTTATAGAATTGGTTAAAGAAATAAATTTGAATAAATTGAATATGAAAAATGATGGGATTATGGTGAACTTAATTTACAATTCGTTAAAAAATAAAACAATTGATTTATTTAGAAAAAACATTTTAAGAAATAAAGTTGAGTATGGAATTGACTTAGATATGATAGAGGACGAATCAAAGAAAGATATGGAAGTCAATATTTTTATACATGATGCTTTGAATATATTATCAAGCTTGCAAAGAGACATTGTGATTGAAAAGTACTTTAAAGGTTATTCAGATTCAGAAATAGCAAATAGATTCAATATATCTAGACAAGCGGTCAACAGACTAAAGAACAGAGCATTAGAGAACCTTAGCCAATTAATTGCAAGTTAAAGATAAGGAAGGTGAAATAAATGGAAAGTGAAATAATGAAACTGGCATCTTCACAGGGGATATGGGCGGCTTTAAGTGTCATACTTATTTTTTACATTTTAAAAGCTCAGGAAAAACGAGATTTAAGGCAAGAAGAAAGGGAAAAGAAACACCAGGAAGTTATTTCTAGTCTGATAGAGAAATTTAATATTGTAGAAGATGTAAAAAAAGATATTATGGAAATTAAGGGTTGCGTATTTAATAAAGAGCATTGATGAAGTTTATTTATAAATTAAAAAATCATGTATTTGAGGTTTACATTTTTGAATTTAAAACGTCTTTAATAAGTGTAAGAAAAGAAGAAATAATTGCAGGAGCTGTTTTAAAGTTGCAAGTATAGTGGAAAAAGCTGCTAGGCATGAATAAATGGATAATTCATTTCATATTGTAACATCAGATAAAATATACTGATTGTCGAGTAAATCCTATTATTATGTTAAAATAAGATGATGCATTTATTAAAGTAGGGGGTGTTAATTTTGAAGAAAGGTATGTGTCTTAGTTTTATATTAGCCATGCTAATTTTATTCACTGGGTGCACGGAAGCCATAACATATAAGGCTGATACTGAAAAAAAGCCTTCTGCAAAGATGGAAGCAATCCATACATTAAATAAATACGAAATAGAATTAAAATTTGATGTAGCAAAAAGAACGGCAATAGGACATCAAAGGCTTATATATATAAATACAGAAGGTGTAGATCTAGCTGATTTAGTATTTCACTTATATCCAAATGCCTATAAAACCTTAGAAACAGTCCCTGCCATAGGAAAGCCTTCTCAATGCTTTCCCGATGGATTCAATCCAGGATATATAGAGGTTTCCAATATAAAAGTAAATGGCAAAAGTGTACCTCATCAGATTTCAGGAATGGTATTAAAGCTCACACTGAATGATGTCATAAAAGCGGATGAAAAAGCAGAAATAGATATGGATTTTGCTATAAAGATACCAAATAGCACCGGTAGATTTGGTACTTATAACGGCACTTCACAATTCATATATTGGAATCCAATACTTGCGGTTTATGATCAAGGCTGGCAAATAAGGGAATATAAGAAGATAGGAGAATCAAACTATAGTGAAGTTGCAGATTATAATGTAAAAATAACACTGCCACAAGAGCAAAAAGTTGCTTCCACAGGGGTGATTACGGCAGAAACAAATGCAAAAGAAAAAGGTTTTAAGATTGTAAATATTGATGCAAGCAATGTAAGAGATTTTGCGTGGGTTTGCAATAAAGATTTTATCATGGAAGAAAAAGAAGTTGAGGGAATAAAGATAAAGAGCTTTTATACAGCAAAGAATGTATCCTTAGGTACAAAAGCTGACGATATTGGGGCAGATATATTCAAGTACTACAATAAGCTTTTCGGTAAATATCCATATGCAGAATTTGATATTGTTGAAACCTATTTGATAGGCGGAGGGATGGAATATCCTCAGCTAATATCATTAGGGCAGGGACATTATCAGAAGCAAGACTCTCTAGAGCATGTATTGGCTCATGAGATCGCACATCAATGGTGGTATGTAACAGTGGGAAATGATGAATACACGTACCCCTGGCTTGACGAAGGCTTTGCTACCTACAGCACAGATATGTACATCAGTAATAAATCAAAGTCAAAAGGTGCTTTGGAAGTGTTAATGAATAAATATTATGCAGCTAAATCTCCTAGTATTGCAGTAAGCAGTTCTGTGGATAGATTTGCTTCTTGGGGCGAGTATAACTCTATTATATATAGAAAAGGTGCCTCCGCACTGCACAATCTGAGAAGCAATGTTGGAGATGAACAGTTTTTCAAAATAATGAAAACTTATTTTGCAGAATATAAATTTAAAAATGCAAGTACAGAGGATTTTGTTGAAGTGATAGAGATGGTCTCTGGTCAAGATGCTGCAAAAGAATTGAGAGAAATGGTTAATCAAAGTGGTAAG
>JAUQXG010000136.1 GCA_030834765.1 Lutispora sp. | reverse complement strand
GTTATAAGAATTTCTTCTAGCTCTTCAAATAGCTCCTCATCTATGGACTGAAAGTTTTTTAGAACATCATTTATTTTATCAGTAATATTCTTTCTTGTTTTAAATAGGCCATCCTTTAACCTATCAAAAAAATTTATTTTTTTATCCATTTCAATATTAGAATTAATTTCATCCTTATTTGCACTATCATTTATTGAATTTGTTTCATGCTCATTCATTTCTTCCTCATGTGTGATTTCAGCCTCAGTATCCATTTCATCAAGGATTAATTGTTCTATTTCTTCTTCTGTAAGCTCATCATCCAATTCTTTTTCAGATTCTATTTCATCATGATTTTCAATTTGCTTATTTTCATTATTTTTAAAAATTTTAGAAAAGAAACTTGCCATTTATCTATCTCCTTTAACTTGCTCTTTCTTCTAATTTCACAGAGATTATTTTAGAAACACCACTTTGTTCCATACTAACCCCATATAGAGTATTTGCAGACTCCATTGTGCTTTTTCTATGAGTTATTATGATAAACTGTGTTGTATTTGAAAATTGCTTTAAGAACTTTGCGTATCGATCTACATTGGCATCATCTAAAGCTGCATCAATCTCATCCAGCACACAAAATGGAGCTGGTTTTAACTTTAAAATGCCAAATAATAAAGCAATAGCCGTTAATGCTCTTTCTCCTCCAGATAATAAGGATAAGTTCTGTTGTTTTTTTCCTGGTGGCTTTGCAATGATTTCAATACCTGATTCTAATATGTTTTCTTCATCAGATATGATTAACTCTGCATGGCCTCCTCCAAATAATTGTTCAAATACATCTGCAAAACTTTTATTTATTTTATGGAATTCACATACAAACTGCTGCTTCATTTTTTCAATTATCTCAACGATGATTTTGTTTAATGTTTCTCTTGCTCCAATTAAATCCTCAATTTGTGTATTTAAAAATCTTTGCCTTTCGCACAGCTTCCCATACTCTTCTATTGCATTTACATTGACAGCACCCATTTCTCTAATTTCATTCTTTAATTCTTCACATCTTCTTAATGCCCATGAAAGGTTTATTGTTTTATCAAAATACGCAGTAGCTTTCTCATAATTCATATCATATATTTCCAACAACTTAAATTCTTGGTTTTCAAGCTCTAATTCAAATTTTGTTTGTTGTATCTCCATTTTATGAGAATCGTTTTGTTTTAACAATACCTCTTTGCCAATTTCTTTTATTTGAAAATCTGCCCTTTCTATATTGACTTGAAGATTTTCCTTTTTTTCATTATCACTTTTCAATACTTCTTGTTTTATTTTAAGTTTTTCCTTCAGCTCTATTATCTCTTTGTCCTTTATTTCAAGACTTATTGTTTTTTCTTCTTTCTCTTTACGTAAACCAACGAGATTTTTACTGCATTCATCCATCTTTTTTTCTAGTTCCTGTATGTTTTCTATTAATATAATCAATGCTTGTTCCATAGACTTTTCATTTTGTACAAGGGAAGCAATTTTTATTTTATATTGAGTGATATCTTCATTTTCTTTCTCACTGGATTCTTTCATTTCTTTCATGATTGACTGCAAATTTAATATACTTTTTTCTAAATCTTCTTTTTCAAATTCTGCTTCTTTAACTTTTAAAGAATTTATTTCTATCGCTGCAACAGCTTCCCGCTCTTGATTTCCTAGCTCTTCTACTTCTTTCTGGGTAATAGCTATTCTTTCTTTAGCTAGTTCTATTTCAGTCTCAATATTTTGAAGCCTATTGTTTATATTATTAAGTTCTATCTTTAAAGAATGTATTAAATCAGTTTTTGTTGATATTTCTATGATCATGTTGGAGACATTTTGTTTATTGTTACCTAGTTCTTGTATTAATCTATCAAAATCTAATTTAGCCTTATCATAATTATCCTTTAGTATATTAATTTCCTTTTTTCTGGATAAAACTGAGTTGGTGGTAATATTTAAGCTTCCACCAGTTATGGATCCACCAGAATTTATTATTTCTCCATCCAAAGAAACTATCCTAAATCCGTAATCAGATAGTCTTGCAAGCTTAATACTGCTGTCGATATCTTTCGCAACTGCTATTCTTCCCAAAATATTATACATTACATTGGCAAACTTCTTATCATAGCTTATGATTTCTGCAGCTATGCCAACAAATCCATCTACATTAAATAATTGTTTTTCCCTTTCATTGAAGAACCTTGGCTTAACAGAATTCATCGGAAGAAAAGTAGCTCTTCCTAATTTATTTTTCTTCAAATATTCAATGAGTTGTTTTGCATCCCCTTCATTCTCTGTAATGATACTTTGTACAGATGCGCCTAGTGCAACTTCTATGGCTGTAACATAGTCCGGGGGTACTGAAATAACTTCTCCTACTACTCCGTGAAAGCTATTCACAATATGAAGAGACTTACCTTCTTGCAATAATGATTTTACAGATTTACTATACCCACCGAAGTCTTTTTCAATCTCTTCTAATACCTTCAATCTCGATGATAAACTGTCTTTTTCACTTCTTATCTTGCTAATTTTATTTTCATATTCTAAAATGTTATTTTCGCATTTCATTTTAGAATCGTTTAGTACATTGAATTCAACAATTTGGTCATTAATTTTAGCTTGGCACTCTTGTACTTCAATTTTAATACTGGCTGCTAATGATTTTTTATTTTCTAACTGCTTCTCCAAGGATAAAATATCTTCTTTTAGTTGCTTATTTCTCTTTCTTATTGTATCAGAAAATGAAACTAAGCTATTTGTTCTGCTTTTCAACTCTGAAACATCATTTATTTTATGAATCAGCCCTTGCTGCTTTAATGACAAATCCTGCTCCATTGTATATACTGAATTATATTTTGTATCAAATTGATCTTGTAGCTTGATTAACTCATTATTTAACTTCACTAATTCTTCATTTATTTGTTTATGTTGTTCTCTCTTTTGAAAAAGTTGATCTTTTTCATTTTGATATTCAGTTTCATATTCTTTCAATTGATGATCAAGATTTATTAAAGAACCCTCAATACTCTCTATCTTTTGCTTTGCTAAATTATATTCTCCATAATACTTTTGCTCCTGATTTTCTAAACTATGTATTTCGTTAATATGTTGCCCTATGATTGTTTCTAAAATTACAAGCTGATCTTTTAACTCATCATGTTTAATATTAAGTTTTTCTGAGGAACTTATTTTATCTTGCAGTAATTCATTGATCCCTATTGCTTCAAGCTTTATTTTTTCAAGTTTGTTCTTTGTTTTAACAATATTGTCAAGGAACAAATTTATTTCCAAGGACTTTAATTCTTCTGCTATGACAAGATATCTTTTCGCAATTTCTGACTGTTGACCTAGTGGTCCTATTTGAAGCTCGATTTCTTGAAGGATATCTTGAACTCTTGTAATATTTAGATTCGTTGACTGTAATTTTTTTTCAGTCTCAGATTTCCTGGCTTTATATTTCACTATACCAGCCGCTTCTTCAAATACTAATCTTCTATCCTCAGACTTGTTGCTTAATATTTCATCTATTCTACCTTGTCCAATGATTGAATAGCCATCCTTACCTATCCCAGTATCCATAAACAGCTCATATATATCTTTTAATCTGCACTGAACTTTATTTATAAAATATTCGCTTTCGCCTGACCTATACATTCTCCTCATGACATTTATCTCAGAATAATCTACCGGTATCAATTTATCTGAATTATCAATGCAAAGCAAAACTTCAGCAAAGCTAAGTCCCTTTTTTTTATCACTGCCGGAAAAAATTACATCCTCCATTTTACTTCCTCGTAGGTTTTTAACGCTTTGCTCTCCCAAAACCCATCTAATAGCATCGGAAATGTTGCTTTTTCCACTACCATTGGGGCCTACTACAGCAGTAATCCCATTTTCAAAGTTCAGTTCAATTTTGTCCGCAAAGGACTTAAATCCGTGAATATATATTTCTTTTAAATACAATTTTGTCACTCCTGTAAAACAAAATAAAAACTTTACACTTTAATAGCTAATATTCTATCATATATTTGTTTTATTTAAAAGTTTAAGCCTACTACTCTTGTAATAGGCTTAAACCTTTAAATATTAAAACATCTTAAATAATCTTATTATCTAGGCTCAACAATAAACTTTATTGCAGTTCTATTTTCTCCATCTATTTGTATCTCTGAGAAGGCTGGAACAACTACTAAATCTATACCATTCGGTGCTACAAAACCTCTTGTAATTGCAATTGCCTTAACTGCTTGGTTTACTGCACCTGCTCCCACAGCTTGTAGCTCTGCTGTTTCTCTGTCTCTTAATACTGCTGCAAGTGCGCCTGCTACTGACTTTGGATGTGACTGCGCTGATACTTTTAGTACTTCCATTTGTATAACCCCCTATAATATCATATATAATTGTATATTCCAGTTATATATTCTATAAATGGTTTATAATTCCTTCAACTTTTAATCTGATCATAATAATCTTTTTTTGACATTATTATTTGTTTTTTCCCATCATCTATTATTATAGTGCCTAAGGAAATGTCGCATTTTTGAATTATATTAATTTTTTTGAAGAAATACGTTGTTTGCAGTAATTTTATATTACATTTATTTTGCCCTACAATATTAGAAACATCTTTGGGATTTACCATAATGTTAAGAACTTCAACTTCATCAAATTTTTCTATTAGACACTTCATCATATCTAAATAAATAGAAGAATCTACTAATTGCCTCATGGATGGATGAAAAGGGCCTGCTATTATATCCTTTCCTAATTCAATATTTTCTGTTGGCTGCAATCCAATCCTTATTACTTCAATTCGTTTTTTTTCAAGGATTATTAGCATATTCTTGCATATTACCACTGCTTCTTCTAAACTAAAAGGTTTAAACTGGCCTTTATTATATAGAACCTCCATATATGTGTCCTTTATAACTAACGCAGGATAGATTCTAGCTATATCTGGATTTAAATCAGCCAATAGCCTTGTTGTTTGTAAACACTTGTCTAAACTATCACTTGGAAGTCCCACCATGATTTGCACACCAACTATAAAGCCGTATTCCTTAATCAATCGGATTGCTTCAATAACATCCTCTGAAGTGTGTCCTCTTTGTGATAACTGAAGTACTTCCTTATCCATAGATTGTACGCCAAGTTCTATGATAGACACTGAATAATTCTTCAGATTTTGCAGTATTTCATCATTTATATAATCCGGTCTTGTTGATAATCTAATATGATTAATTTTACCACAATCCATATATTCTTTTGCTAGTTTAAGCATAGTAGTTTGATTTTCTATCGGTATTGCTGTAAAGCTACCACCATAAAAGGCTATTTCAACTACTTGTGAACCATCTTGAGGTATTGTTTTTAAATAAGCTTCTATTGTATCTCTAATATTCTCAATAGAATTATCCTCATCACATCCAGTTATTTTTTTTTGATTACAAAAAATGCAATCATGGGGACAACCTTTGTGAGGGACAAATATTGGAATGATATAATAATTCTTACTCATACTTAATCCCTAATTTCTCAATAGCATCTTTTGCTGCCTGCTGCTGTGCATCCTTCTTACTTCTTCCAAAACCCTTACCTGATACTTTGTTATTTATAAAAACTCCAATTTCAAATGTTTTATCATGATCAGGCCCTTTCTCACCAATAAGCCTATACTCCAACTCACCCATGCTATCCTTTTGCATCGCTTCTTGAAGATAAGACTTATAATCACTAAAAATTTTATTGTTCATTGCATCAGAAATGATTGTATTTAGATTCTCCATTACAAATGCTCTAGCCTTTTCTATGCCTCCATCAAGGAAAATACATGCAATGATTGCTTCCACAGCATCAGCAAGTATAGATGTCCTATTTCTTCCACCCGTATTGATCTCACCCCTACTCATCAGGATATAACTTCCTAAGTTCAAATTTATGGCAGTCTTATGTAATGATTGCTCACAAACAATATTAGCCCTTATTCGAGTTAATTGACCCTCAGAAACATCTGAACACTTTTCATACAAATGTAGGCTTATAATAAAGCTTAATATGGAATCCCCTAGAAACTCTAGTCTCTCGTTATGCTCTAGGTCTTCACTTCTATTATTGCTATATGAGCTATGTGTTAGAGCCTTGTTCAATAGTTTAATATCTTCAAAGCTATATTGAATTTGTTTTTGAAATTTTTCTAACTGTTCTTTTCTTTTTTGATCCATTGTAATCAACTAAATTCCTCCTATTTATAGGTAAAATGAAATAGAAACAATAAGCTTACTTATTGTTTCTATTTCATTTTATCACTTATTCATATTTTCTCAATATTATAGTTGCATTATGCCCACCAAATCCAAGAGAATTTGATAATGCATATTTAACGTCTTTCTGTATTGCGACATTTGGTACATAATTTAAGTCACATTCTTCATCCTGATTTTTATAATTGATGGTAGGAGGTATTATACTTTCATTTATGGCCATAATACAAGCTGCAGCCTCAATAGCTCCTGCTGCGCCTAGCAAATGGCCTGTCATGGACTTTGTAGAGCTAATTGCCATATCTTTCGCATGCTCCATAAATAGACTTTTAATTGCTAATGTTTCAAGCTTATCGTTAAGTCCAGTAGAAGTTCCATGTGCGTTTATATAGTCAATATCAGATTTATTAATTCCCGCATCATCTATTGCCATTTCCATAGATCTGCGTGCTCCCATCCCATCTGGTGAAGGTGCTGTAATATGATAAGCATCTGCTGTTGTTCCATATCCTACAACCTCAGCATATATAGTAGCTCCCCTACTCTTTGCACTTTCTAATTCCTCAAGAATTAGTATTCCGGCTCCTTCCCCCATAACAAATCCATCTCTTTCTTTGTCAAAAGGCCTGCTTGCAGACTTTGGATCATCATTTCTAGTTGATAGCGCTTTCATTGATGCAAATCCGGCTAAAGCCATAGGTGTTATAGCCGCTTCAGTTCCACCAGATATCATGATATCTGCAACCCCTCTTTGAATGAGCTTAAATGCTTCACCTATTGCATTGGTAGCCGATGCACATGCTGTTACTACTGTAGTATTTGGGCCTTTCGCATTTAATGCGATGGATATATTACCAGCAGCTATATTGGATATCATCATCGGAACAAAGAATGGGCTCACTCTACCTGGTCCTTTTTCTCTCAATACTGCACACTGATTCTCCATGGTTTCCATTCCACCTATTCCACAACCTATACAAACGCCAAATCTATCTTGGTCTATTGTTTCTGTATTTAGATTTCCATCTTTCACTGCCATTTTTGAAGCTGCAACAGCATATTGTGTAAATCTATCCATTCTTCTAGCTTCTTTTTTATCAATATAATCCGTAGGGTCAAAGTTTTTTACTTCTGCAGCAATTTTTGTATCAAATAATTCAGTATCAAATCTAGTTATATAATCAACTCCGCTGACACCATCTTTAAGACTTTGAAAAAACTCTTCTTTCCCAATCCCTATTGGTGAAATAATGCCTAATCCAGTAACAACTACTCTTCTATTCTTCAATTGTTTTCTCTCCTTTTCTATTGTGTAAAATTCATAAAACATTATATGTGCAAAAAAAAGATGCCCCGTTCAACGGGACATTTTTTATTTATTATTTTTTATATAATCTACTACATCTCCCACTGTTGCAAGTTTCTCAGCTTCTTCATCTGGGATTTCTATATCGAACTCTTCTTCTAACGCCATAAGTAGTTCAACTATATCAAGTGAATCAGCACCTAGGTCGTCTATGAAAGAAGACTCTGTTGTAACATCGTCTGCATCAACTCCAAGTTGGTCTGCAACCTTTTCTTGCACTTTTTCAAATATCATCTAGCTCACCTCCCTTCATAAATTTATAATAAAATAATATTACATAACCATTCCACCGTCAACATTTATTACTTGACCTGTTATATAATCAGACATACTTGACGAGAGAAATAGCACTGTATCGGCAATATATTGCGGTTTTCCTGCTTTTTTCAAAGGAATTGAATGAAGCATTTCCTCTTTAACATTTTCACTCAATGTAAATGTCATATCTGTTTCGATAAATCCAGGTGCAACTGCATTCACATTAATATTTCTGCTGGCCAATTCTCTGGCAATCGACTTGGTAAACCCTATTAATCCTGCTTTTGCAGCTGAATAATTAGATTGTCCCGCATTTCCAATTATTCCAACTACAGAAGAAATATTAATTATTTTACCAGATCTTTGCTTTATCATCACTTTAGAAATATGTTTTGTGCAATGAAATGCACCCTTTAGATTAATATTTATTACATCATCGAAATCTTTCTCAGACATTCTTATGATTAACCCATCACGTGTTATCCCTGCATTATTTACTAATATATCTATGCTGTCAAATCTTTTTAATACTTGTTTTACTAAACTTTCTACTTCTTCATCTTTCGAAACATCTGCTTTTACTGACATAGCTTCAACACCTAGCTCTTCTGCCTCTGAAACCACTTTTTTAGCGGCTTCACTATTATTTGTATAATTGACTACGATATTTGCACCTGCTTTTGCTAATCTTATAGCAATCTCTCTTCCTATACCTCTAGATCCTCCAGTTATGATAGCAGTTTTACCTTTTAATTGCATTCTAATTCCTTCCTGCAGCTGTGTGCCGCATAAAATTAAATTAATAAAGGCTATAGCTTCTTCAAGCTACTCTCTCCCGAATTGCTTCTATTGTCTTTTCTAACGAATCTATATCCTCCACATTGTAGACTGAAACATCCTTGTCAATTTTTTTTATAAATCCAGATAGGGATTTACCCGGTCCTACTTCGATGAAGCAATCCGCACCTTGACCTATCATATTTCTTACACTATCTTCCCAAAGAACAGAATTACTTACTTGGTCTATTAAAAGCTGTTTGATTTCATATTTATCTTTTATAGACTGCGCATGAACATTTGAAACAACAGGTATTTTCATTTCTGTTACTTCAACTTTTTCCAATTCTTTTGATAGCTTTTCTCCAGCTCCTTTAAGTAGGCTGGAATGAAAAGGTGCACTTACCGGAAGCATAATAGCTCTCTTAGCCCCATTTTCCTTTAAAATCTGGCATGCTTTTTCTACTGCTCTGGTATGTCCAGCTATAACTATTTGACCAGGGCAATTATAATTAGCAGCTTCAACAATCCCATACCCATTAACCATTTTCAAGCAATGATCTACCGCATCTTTCCCTAATCCCATGATGGCTGCCATTGTGCCCTCACCTGGTGGTACTGCTTCTTGCATATATTTACCTCTTTTTCTAACTAATGCAACAGCATCTTCAAACTTAATGGCATTTGAAGCCACTAATGCTGAATATTCACCTAAGCTTAAACCTGCAGTCATATCAGGTCTAAATCCTCTTAGCTTTAAAACTTCCAATACAGCAATAGAAGTAGTCAGAATGGAAGGTTGCGTATTCTCTGTTTTTTTTAATTCATCTTCATCAGATTCAAAGCATAGCTTTTTCATATCTATTCCTAATATCTGACCAGCTTTTTCAAATATGGACATTGCTACTTCGTAATTTTCTGCAATTTCCTTCCCCATACCAGAGTATTGTGCGCCCTGTCCTGGGAAGATACAAGCTATTTTAGACAACAAATCTACCTCCTTGATTTAGAATAAAGAGCCATTAACACATTATCTGCCTCATCTATTATTTCTTCTATAATTCTCTTAACTGGTCTTACATTATTTATAATTCCTGCGATTTGTCCTGCCATCACGGAACCCATATTTACATCTCCATCAACAACAGCCAATTTTAATCGCCCAATCCCCAATTTTTCATATTCATCCTCGTTATAAATAGCTTCCTCAAGCTTTTGAAACTGCCTTGCAAGCTTATTTTTTATCATTCTAACAGGATGACCCGTAGCTCTACCAGTTACAATGGTCCCCCTGTCTCCAGCTTTAACTAGGGCATTCTTATAATTTTCATGAGCTGTACATTCATCCGAACAAACAAATACTGTCCCCATTTGAATCCCCTCAGCTCCCAAAGAAAGCGCTGCTATTAGCCCTCTTCCATCTGCAATACCGCCAGCAGCTATTACTGGTAATTTTACAGCATCCACTATTTGTGGTACCAAGGCCATAGTAGTCAATTCACCAATGTGGCCTCCTGATTCCATTCCTTCAGCAATAACCGCATCTACGCCTTCCTGCTCCATTTTTTTTGCTAGAGCTACTGATGGCACAACAGGTATTACCTTTGTTCCAGAGCGTTTAAATTTTTCAATATACTTGCCTGGATTTCCTGCTCCTGTTGTTATGACAGGAACCCTTTCTTCACAAACGATATCTATAACCTCATGGACAAATGGTGATAATAGCATAATATTTACACCAAAAGGTCTATCCGTCATTGTTTTTATCTTTCTTATTTCATTTCTCACATAATCCCCAGGTGCATTCCCTGCGCCGATTATTCCAAGCCCACCTGCATTTGATACAGCAGCAGCTAACTCCGCAGTAGCTACCCATGCCATACCTCCTTGAATGATTGGATATTGTATACCTAACAAGTCACATAAAGATGTTTTAATCATCTACTCTTCCCCCCGTCTTAACCCATTTGAGAACACAGCTCCCCCAGGTTAATCCTCCTCCAAATCCAACTAAAATTACAATATTTCCATCTTTCAATAAATTATTTTTATTCGCCTCATCCAAAGCAACAGGTATAGAGGCGGCAGACATATTACCATATTTTTCAACATTAATAAATACCTTATTTGGTGGAATCTTTAATCTTCTAGCTGCTGCATCAATGATTCTGCTATTGGCCTGATGTGGTATTAAAAAGTCCACATCTTCCCTGGTAAGTCCAGCTGCTTCCAATGCCTTTTCAGCAGCTTCTCCCATAATTTTTATAGCAAATTTAAAAACTTCACTCCCGTTCATCTTGATAAAATGCATCCTATTGTTGACGGTTTCTATTGTAGCTGGATTTCGTGACCCTCCTCCAGGTATCAATAGCAAGTCACCACCACGACCATCTGCGCCTAAGCATGAGGATATAATACCTTTTCCTTTTTCAACCTTTGATACGATTGCTGCTCCAGCCCCATCACCAAACAATACACAAGTATTCCTATCTGTATAATCAATTATTTTACTAAGCGTTTCTGCTCCAATCACAAGGATGTTTTTATGAAAACCAGTTTTTATGAATTGTTCTGCTATTGTTAAACCATACATAAATCCTGTACAAGCTGCTTCTAAATCAAATGCACAAGCATTAAATGCACCTATATTCTTTTGGACTATACAAGCAGTAGATGGAAAGGCACTATCTGGTGTTACAGTTGCTACAATAAT
>JAUQXG010000135.1 GCA_030834765.1 Lutispora sp. | reverse complement strand
TATGGCTTATATTAAAAATTCCAATATGTAAGAAACCGCAGGATCACTCCTGCGGTTTCTTACATATATTTAACTATTTTAATCTAGTCCCTTTTTCATCTTGAAGGATTAGATTCTTTTTCATAAGACCGCCTAAGGATTGTTTAAAATGATTTTTACTAACATGAAAGATTTGGTATATTTTTTCTGGTGAAGTTTTGTCATGAAAAGGCATAGACCCACCATGAGCTTTTAAATAATCTAAAATGCTTTCCTGCAAATCACTCACTTCAACCCTAGCTGATTTTCGCGTAGTAAGTCCTAACTTACCATCTTCATAAACTTTAATAACTGTAAGCTCTAGCACCTCTCCGTGCTTTATTTTAGTAAAATATTCATTGTGCAGTATTATGCCACGATATCTATTATCTACTGCTACTACAATGCTTTCGCTAGGCTGAATACCATAAACGACTCCCTTTACAGTATCCCCAATCTTGTATTGATCCGTAGTTTGTAAATATTTATCAATGTAAGTTGTAGCAGCAATTCTGCCTGTTTTACCTATATAAATATAAAACAAATAATATTTTTCATCCTGCAGCGCATAAAGTTTTTCTTTAAATGGCACTAATATATCCTTCTCTAATCCGAAATCAACAAAACTACCTATACTCGTTGTAGAAACTACTTTAAGATAAGCCAACTCCCCTACCTTTGCTATGGGTTTCCTTAGAGTAGAAATTAATCTATCATTTGAATCTCTATAAATAAAGGCATCTACTTCCTCCCCAACGTTCAGTTCACTACCAAGTGTGCTCTTATTGGGCAATAAGATATCATTTGAAGTATTATGGTTTATACTGCCTAAGTAATAACCAAAGTCTAGTTTTCTTAAAACTTTTAATCTATTAAAATCACCTATTTTTATCAAATTCATTACCCCTTCTTTCGTTCTATATATATTTCTTTTATATAATCATATTGCTTCTTATTATTTTACTATAAAAGCTCTAATATGACAAAGATCTATAGAGAATTTGATTTGAATGTATTTTAGGCACTTACTAATTTAAATTCATATGAAAAACCGCGTAAACTCATTCGTGTTTTACGCGGTTTTTTTTCAGTTCATTACGAACTTATTTTTCTTGGATTTCTATCAATTCCCCATTTAAAAGCTTTATTTCAACTAGAGTATTGATAGCTAAATCTTCTTTTACTGCTCCAGTTTCAATCATTATCACTTTTGTATTCTCTGATATCTCATATTTCTTTTGTGTATCATCAATTAGCAAAGTGACTTCTTTTAATTTATTACTAACTATTTTTAAATCCTTTATCTTTCCTTCAAAGACTTCTTCAATGTCAACGGCATCAATTTGTGTAATTTTATTATTTAATAAATCTAAAACTACTTCCATACCAATCTTTATATTCGATAAATTTGCGGTTTTACCATTTAGAATTATTTCTACATTATCCCCTATAAAATAGGTAGTAAGCTTATTGTCATATTTCACGATTACTTCTTTTTTTGTACTGTTCACATATTGAATGACACCTTTTACCTCTTTCACATTATAATCTGCAGATATTTTGATTACTTCATCATTTACTAAAGTAAGCTTCACGTTCATATTTGCTTTCAAGTCTTTCACATTAGATATCTTATTATTTATATATACTTCTGCGCTTTTTGCTATATCATATTTTATCAGCTTATTATCCTTTAGAATCTTCATATAGTTATAGCTATTGTCAATGTAAGATAAAATTCCAGTAATAGCAGTTTCCTTGTTCAAATTTTCTACAGTTCTTTGAGCTAAAACATCGCCATCTTCATCAATAAAGTTTATCTTTTCAATATTATCAAAACTATTAAAGCTTAGGATTGTATAAGGATAAGTTATTGCTTGCGTTACAATCGCATTACTATCTGGTACTGATTCTTCAACAACTGCTTCGACTCTATACTTATCATTGCTCAATTCATATTTATATAGGTCATTGATTTTAACAGAGTATCCTCCAGTATTTTTCTTGCCCATAAAAACTGCTAAATATATTTTATTTTCATACTTATATGCTTTGTACCCTTTAGAAACTCTTAAACCATCCACTTCTTTGGCTAATTCTGTTGGTAAATTATTATAGCTTACGACTGTATAGCTTATATCTTCATGATTATTTTCATCATCATGAAGAACTTCTCCTGTTACCTCTATGAATATGACTTGTTTTGAGCTATTCAATACTACTTCCAATACATCCCCCTGGACTAGCTCATCAATATCTGCATATTTATTGTTTCTATAAACCATTACATTTTCTATAGTATTATAATAAGTGGATTTTCCATTATCTTTTACATACAATCTATTATTGTTATCATCGTAGGATGCAAATACAACTTTTGTTTCATTTTCATTCTCATCAAAATCATCAAGATAATCCCCTGCTTTGTCTATAACTACTGCAATTTCTGCTCTAG
>JAUQXG010000134.1 GCA_030834765.1 Lutispora sp. | reverse complement strand
TCATTGATTGGGTTTTGTGAATCAAAGAAGGTTGAAAATACTGCTCCTTCTACTGCTTCTTTTCCTATATCTATGAACTCTGGTGTTTCCCATGTGTCTCCACCTATGATTGGTACTGTTATTCCTAATTGTCTTGCTTGTTTAATTACTAAGGATGATTCTGTGAAGTTTCCTGGTGCAAATATTACATCTGGATTCTTCGCTTTTATATTTGTAAGTTGTGCTGTAAAGTCTTGATCTCCTGTATTATAGTTTGATACTTCTATTATGCAGTTTTGATCTCCTGTTAGCTGTTTAAATGAATCTGTAAAGAATTTTGCAAGTCCTATTGCATAATCGTTTGATACTTCTTGTACGATTGCCGCTTTTTTAGCTCCTAGCTTGCTATATGCATAGTTTGCCATAACAGTTCCTTGGAATGGATCTATAAAACATACTCTAAAATAATAATCATTGCCTTTTGTTACAAGTGGGTTTGTACATGATGCTCCCACTGCTGGAACTTTTGCATTTTTAACGATATCTCCTGCTGCCATAGAAAGTGAGCTTCCCCAGCTTCCTATGATTGCTGTAACTTTTTCTTTTTCTACTAATCTAGCTGCTGCACTTGCTGCTTCTACTTTGTCTGATTTGTTATCAACTATTACTAGCTCTACCTTCTTGCCTAATACTTCTGGGAATAGTTTGTTTGCTAGTTTAATTCCTTCAACTTCTAGTGCTCCTCCTGCTGCATTGGCTCCTGTCATTGGTTCAAATACTCCTATTCTGATTACATCGCTAGCTGGTGCTGTTGTTTCCCCTACTGGTGCTGTTGTTTCCTTCGGTGCGCATCCTGTAAGTAATGTGGATAACACAAATACTAGTGCCATAACCAAACAAATTCTTTTACCAAACCTCTTCAAACTAACTCCTCCTCCAAAATATACTCCATATCCAAAATCAAGAAAACTTCTAAACTTCACTCCCTTTCGCAAGTTTTTATAATATTCTTAATCTTTATTCATTTTACCATACCTTTGTATATGCATACAATATAATAATATTTGGATTATGTCTCAAACGCTTTGAAATACTAGCATAGTCATATTTTACTCTTATAAAATATCATCTATAAAATATCGTAAACAAGTATGGTAAAACACTAAATATTATTTTATAGTTATCTAATATACTACCTTTTCTATGAGTAAAAGAATTTTTACGAATCTCTTTTTTCTCCTACCAATTTGATAATTAACTCTAGTGATGATAAAAAATAAGGGATAAGGTACTTGTATTTCACTTTCAATATTGGCTTCAATACTTGAAAATAAATAGTTTCCCTTATCCCATCTGTTATGTTTTCTTTATTTAATTCAGCTACTTTAGTTCGTGTATAAATAGTCCGCTTCTTAGTTTTGGCTCAAACCATGTGGATTTTGGAGGCATTACTTTTCCTGCATCTGCTATAGCCATTAAATCATCTATAGAAGTTGGATACATGGAGAAAGCAACCTTCATTCCTTCTTCTACTCTTCTTTCAAGCTCCTTTAAACCTCTTATGCCGCCCACAAAATCTATTCTTGTATCAGTTCTTGGATCTTGAATTCCTAGTATTGGGTTAAGCAAGTTGTTTTGCATGATTGATACGTCAAGTCTATCAACAGGATCATTGTTATCATATGAATCTTCTTTTGCAGTCAGCTTATACCATTTTTTATCCATATACATTCCAAAGGTGTGTTTTCCTTCAGGTTTATATTGTCCTTCACCCTTGTATTCAGCCACAGTGAATTTTTGTGCTATTTTGTTCATAAATTCTTCTTCATTATTTCCGTTTAAATCTTTCACTACTCTGTTGTAGTCCATGATATAAAGCTGTTCATCTGGGAATAGCACGGATAAGAAGAAGTTAAATTCTTCTGTACCATTAAATTCTGGGAACTCTGCTCTTCTCTTCATTCCTACTTTTACAGCTGAAGCGGAACGATGATGTCCATCTGCTATATATAAATAATCAATTCCTGAAAACTCAGTTGTAAGCTTTTTATTTAATTCTGCATCATTAATCACCCAAACAGTATGTCCAATGCCATCATCTGATATAAAGTCGTAAACTGCTTCATGATTTTGCATCCAGTTATTTATTATTTCATTGACAGCAGCTTTCGCTCTATAAGTTAAGAAAATTGGTCCAGTATTGGCATTTGTATAATCAACATGATTTATCCTATCTTGCTCTTTGTCAGCTCTTGTATGCTCATGCTTTTTTATGATATCGTTGATATAATCATCTATAGATGTGCATCCAACAAGGCCTACCTGTGCTCTACCGCTCATAACCTGTTTATATATGTAGAAGCATTCTTTGTTCTCTTGTATAAAGGTACCTTCTTCTATCATTTTTCTCATATTGTCTCTAGCTTTTTCATAAACTATTTTATCATAATGATCAACAGAAGGATCTAAGTCTATCTCTGCCTTGTCTACATGTAAAAAGGAATAAGGATTGCCTTTTACCATTTCCCTAGCTTCTTCTGTATTCATAACATCATATGGAAGTGCAGCAACTTGCTCCGCAAGCTCTTTTGTTGGTCTAATTCCTTTAAATGGTTTTAATATTGCCATCTTATCTCTCCTATTCGAAATGTTTAATTATGATTGATACGATTTCTTCGCCTATTCTCTCTTGCGCTTCTACTGTAGAAGCCCCAATATGAGGTGTAAGGGATACTCTTTCATGCTTATAAAGTTTTTCATTCTTGGTTGGCTCTTCTTCAAATACATCAAGTGCTGCCGCTGCAACCTTGCCTGATTCTAAAGCATCTAATAATGCTTGCTCGTCCACGATTCCGCCTCTTGCGCAGTTTATGATATAAGCACCATTCTTCATGTGATTAAACTGTCTTTCTCCTATTACTGGAACTTTGTCCTTTGATGCAGGTATATGTAATGAAATAAAGTCCGCTGTTGAAATCAAATCATCCATATTATGGAATTTAAATTCATCACAGCCAGGCATTTCACCGCATATATCAGAATATATAACCTTCATGCCAAGAGCACTGGCTCTTTTTGCAACTTCTCTGGCAATTCTTCCAAATCCTACAAGACCTAAAGTTTTTCCGCTTAGCTCTATACCTTCATAATTCTTTTTATTCCACTTGCCTTCTCTCATTGTTACATTTGAGATATGTATGTATCTAGCTAAGCAGAACATATGACCTAATACTAATTCTGCAACAGCAGCGCTGCTGGCATTTGGCGTATTTGTTACCGTAATGCCGTTCAGTCTGGCATAATCCACATCTATATTGTCAACTCCAACTCCGCCTCTAATAACAAGTTTAAGTCTCTTTGTCTCAAGTGCTGCATCAATAATCGGCTGTCTAACCTTAGTTGCCGAACGAACTACTATTACATCAAAGTTCTTGATTTGTTCTTTTAGATCTTCTGGCTCAAAAAATTGCTGCACTACTTCAAAGCCAGCGCTTGTTAATTTCTCAACTCCAGACTTATCCATACCATCTGTTACAAGTATTCGAATCATTTTCTTTAGCCCTCCTATTCTAAGCCTAGTATGTCATTTATATTTGCTATTAACTCTTTTATTTCATCCAGCGTATAATCTCCCATGTGAGATATTCTAAATGTTACATCCTTTAAGTCTCCATAACCATTTGAAATAACAAAACCTCTTTCTCCTAGCTTCTTATTTAGATCGCTTATATCAATACCTTTTGTATTCTTAATAGTAGTAAGTGTATTTGAAAGGTATTTTTTATCTTCTACAAATAATTCAAAATGCTTTCTTGCCCAGTTACGAATATATTCTGCCATTTCTATATGACGAGCAAATCTATTATCCAAGCCTTCTTCAAGTATTTTATCCATCTGATAATCAAGAGCAAACATATGTGGCAATGCTGGAGTGGATGGATATTGATAAGGTTTTTTATGTACAAAATCATAAAGCTCAACTAAATCAAAGTATAAACCTCTGTTTTCTACCTGTCTCGCTGCTTCTATTGCTCTTTCTGATACAGAGCAAACAGAAAGTCCAGCTGGAAGTCCTAGGCACTTTTGAGTTGATGTGATACAAACATCGGCACCAATCTTATCAACTTCTATTTTTGTTCCGCCCATTGAGCTTACTGTATCTATTAAATAAAGAACTTCTGGATATTTTGCCTTTAAAAGTGCACCTATCTCTTCAACTGGATTCATAATTCCTGCTGATGTTTCATTTTGAGTAACAGTGATTACATCATATTTTCCTGTTGCAAGTGCTTCATCCACCATCTCAACTGTTGTAGGGTTACCTGGTGTTGAAGAAATTTTATCAGCTGGAACTCCATTTGCTTTAGCCATCTTGTACCATCTGTCTCCAAAAGCACCTACTGAAAATACTGCAGCTCTTTTTCTTGTGCAGCATCTGATAGAACCTTCCATAAGTCCGCTTCCTGATGAAGTTGATAATATGATTGTATTTTCTGTATAGAATAGTTTTTGTAATTTTTCTGATATACTTTTTTGTAAAGCTGTTGCTTCTTTTGTACGATGACCTATTTGTGGAGTCGCCATCTTTTGAAGTACATCCTCACGAACATCGATTGGTCCTGGTATAAATAATTTTTTATGCATTTTTTTCCTCCTTAAATATATTGTTTTTATGCAGCTGACAAATGTGCTTATACAATCTCCAGCTACTGATTTTTAAAGGATTACCATATAAATTTTAACATTGTTTATATAAATTATCCAATACTATTTATAAATCTGCTTCACATTTATTATATATATATTGAATACTAATAGTTATCGGCTTTATAATATACTTATTATGCAATGATTGAATACACTTAGTGGGTGATATTTTGTTAAACCGTATTTTAAAGTTAAAAGACCGTGAAGTTGATATATCAGATCTGGAACATTATAAAAAATTCTCTGTATTTTTACCCCTTATAAAGCAGCAGCAAAATTATCATGTTTTATTTGAGGTCAGATCGGATCATCTTGATAAACAGCCCAGTGAAATTTGTTTTCCGGGCGGCAGAATTGAAGAGGAAGAAACTAAAGTCGAAGCTGCAATCCGTGAAACCTGTGAGGAACTAAATATCGATGAGGCCAACATTGATATCATTACTCAACTAGATACAGTGATAACCCCCTTTAATACTATTATTTATCCTTTTGCAGGATTTATTAGTAATTATATAAATACTTTCAGTACCGATGAAGTAAAAGAAGTTTTTCTTGTGCCTCTATCATTTTTCATAGATAATCAACCTTTATATTATAAAACCAATGTAAATATCAGCGTAGAAGAAGATTTTCCCTTTTCTTTAATACCAAAAGGAAAAAATTATCCTTGGGCTAAGGGTACATATCCAACATACTTTTATGAATATGAAGGAAAAGTTATTTGGGGAATTACCGCAAGAATAATATATCATTTTATTCAGTGTATAAAAGATCAATAGGTAGAATGAATAACCTAAGGTTATTCATTCTACCTATTGTTTTAAACAATTGATTCTAGCTCTTCAAGGATAGCTAGGTATTTTTCTTGTACATGTTTTTCATTGGCATCTTTCTCTAGTTCATTACATCTTCTCTCTACCTCTTCTTTGCTATGGTCACTAAGCTTAGCGGCTGCAAATTTATATAATGCTCCATCTTCTGTATCGATATGTCTATGAAGTAAATCTGTGTATGCGATGGCATTAGCTATAATATCAACTTTTGAATCCTTGTCTCCCTGGCTATATTTATTCAGTGCCATCTCTAAATTTCCGATAAATGCTCTGCCCATATTATGCTCCGTATACATTCCAAGCAACGCTGCTGCTCCTGGCTGCGTTCCTGCATCATTTTTCATCTGCTCAAATAAAATATCTTCTTCTTTGCCATGATGATGCTTATCTGCATAGTTTCTGATAAAATCAATGGCTTTTTTGAAAACCACCTGATCCACTTCATTGCCATTAACTAATGCAATGCACAGTTTTCTTACCACGGAAAGCATTCTTTTTATATAGGTATGTTCTTTAACCATTAAATCAATTGAATTCATTGTCTGACCTCCAAATTTAACTATTTAAAACTTTTTCTAAATCTTTTACGTTGTTTACAGGTGCTTTGCATGCATATCCTTCACATACATATGCTGTCCCCTTGTTACCTACCTCTCCGTGGTGCTTTATATAATTAATAAGCTTATTGATTTTGGTCTGATCCTCATTTATATCTTTAAAAACTGTAACGGTATTTGGCATATAGCTGCTATTTATTTTGTCCATAAGTTTTTGGGTTGATTCATCATCTCTTTTTCCTACGATAACAATTTCTCTGGCTTTTGAATATCCATTGATTACTGCCATCATAAAATGGGAGTATGCAGATGGATAATGCTCTATGCTCTTGCTAAAGGCACGAAACTGTCTATGGGCCATATCCTCTAGTTCACTTCTTCCTGTGATCCTGCTTAATCGCAATAGATTTAGAGTTGCTACTGAATTCCCCGATGGTGTAGCGCCATCATAAATATCCTTAGGCCTTGAAATCAGTTCTTCTGAATCACTGCCATATATATAGAAACCTCCGCTTCTCTCATCATAAAAGTATTTTATCATATCTTCAGTCAATTTTAATGCAAATTCTAAATAATCTAAAACAAAAGTTGTTTCATATAACTCGATTAAACCCCAAATAAGAAAGGCATAATCATCTATGTAGGCTGGATATGCAGCTTCTCCGTCTCTATATCTTGCCAGAAGTCTCCCATCTTCTCTTATTAAATGTTTTTTAATAAAACTTACCGCATTTTCTGCTGCAACCTTATATCGGCGGTCCTCTAATACTCTAGCTCCATAAGCCATAGCTGCTATCATCAATCCATTCCATGCTGTCAAGACTTTATCATCTTTATATGGATGTACCCTATCTTCACGATACTTGAATACCTTTTTTCGATATTCATCCATAGGAAGCGCTGCAATCTTCTGAAAAGCGCTTTCATTATTAATGAGATTAGGTATGTTTTCTTCCTCAAAATTTCCTCTTTCAGTTATATCAAAATATGCAGCGAATGCTTTTCCATCTTTTTCGCCTAAAATCATAGTAAGCTCTTCCGGCACCCAAGCATAGAACTTACCTTCTTCTCCTTCGGAGTCTGCATCTTCTGCCGAATAAAATGCTCCGTCCTTTGATGTCATATCTCTCAATACATATTCGAAAATTTGCTCTGCTATATCTTTGTATGCTTCTTTTTTAGTCAGCTGATATGCTTCTAAATATATAATAGAGATAAGAGCATTATCATAAAGCATCTTTTCAAAGTGGGGTATAAGCCACTTTCTATCTGTAGAATATCTTGAAAATCCAAAGCCTATATGATCGTATATGCCTCCTCTATACATGCTCTCTAGGGTTTTTTCTACTATATATAGGGCTTCTTCATTTTTCGTTTCATTGTAATATCTAAGTAAAAAGCATAGATTATGCGGCGTTGGGAATTTTGGAGCTTTACCAAATCCTCCATAAAGACTATCAAAACTTGCTTTAAAATTGTGAAAGGCCTTGTCTAACACATCTTTACTAATTTCACCATGCTCCGTTGTTTCAAAGGTGCTCTCCATATGCTGCATGATACTATCAATAGCTTTATCAACCTTGCCTTTTTCATGATTCCACAGATTTGTTATTTCATTTAAAATGTCTATCAAACCCGAGTGGCCCATTCGATCTTTTTTTGGAAAATATGTACCAGCAAAAAAGGGCTTTTTATCTGCAGTCATGATGATTGTCAGTGGCCAACCACCGCTGCCAGTCAATGCCTGACAAACATTCATATATATATGATCGATGTCAGGTCTTTCTTCTCTATCCACTTTAATGGATATAAAGCTTTTATTAAGGACTTCTGCCACCTCTTCATCCTCGAAGGACTCTCTTTCCATCACATGGCACCAATGACAGGTGGAATAGCCAATAGATAAGAAAATCGGCTTATCTTCGGCTACTGCCCCGGAAAAAGCTTCTCCACCCCAGGGATACCAATCTACTGGGTTATGGGCATGCTGCAATAGATAAGGAGACTTCTCATCTACTAATCTATTAGTATACTTATACTCACTCAAAATCTCATCTCCAAACTATATAATTTACCTACACTATAGTATAGGCAAATTAACAGGAACATATTAAAAAAACCAGCCATATCAAATACAAAATTGTATCCAATGTGACTGACTCAAATAATTATTAAATTAATAAGCAAATGCAAAGTGCCTGGCACCACAATATGAGTAGACTAACAGTTTTTTATTACAGACGATATTCCCGAAGTAAATAGCATATCTATCAAGCTAAACAATTCATCTGGGGACAAATCTTTTTGCCTTCGCTGCCAAAGACGAAGCAGTGAAAACGAAGTTGAGATGAGAAACTCTAATAAGTATGGTGTTACTGAATTATCTTTAGGGATACAATATTTCTGTCCATCAGAAAAAAATTCACCTTTCAACTTTTCTATAAATCGAATATTACCGTAATCACCTAATAAAGCATTTAGATATGCCCCCTTTTCCTCGAAAAGTAGGAATATATCCCGTGAATCAGCTTGCTCTTTGTTTTTCAATTTCTCCTGGATATAATCCAATATATCGTTTTCGACGAAGCTAAGTAAATCGTATACATCGGTAAAATATTGATAAAAGGTACTTCGGTTATATCCAGACTTGTTTGCAATGTCCTGTACTGTGATTTTCTCTATCGGTTTTTGGCAATAAAGTTCACAAAAAACGCCGATAAATGATTGTCTTGTTTTTTCCGTTATTTCAGGTTGCTTTTTCACCCCTTGCCCCTTTCGCAATCAAAATATCATCCGACAAAATAAATAAATTTGTTGGTTGATGAATTTGTAACAAAGTCGTATAATTCATTATACAACACGTTGTCTTATAGTCAAGATGCAAGGAGGATAAGAATGAATATAGCCGTCAGATATCAGTCCATAGGAGGCAATACGAAATCAGTAGCGGAAGCTATCGCCAATAAAGCAGGGGTCAAGGCAGAACCGATTACTGTACCGCTTAATGAGCCGGTTGACTTTTTATTTATCGGCGGTGGCATCTACGCGCATGGTTTAGACGATTCCCTTAAAAGTTATTTGGAAAATTTAGATGCTACAACAGTCAAAATCGTAGCCGCTTTTTCCACTGCTGGAGTTATGGATGGAGCAAAAAGAATATCTTCTATCGTTAAAGAGAAAGGGATACCTGTGCATAACGAAACCTTGCCTATGAAACTCGGTGTGCGCAATCATGGTACGTTTGTCCATAAAGGTTTTATCGACTTGACCGACAAACAGCTTGCCGCTGTTAATGACTTCGTGGAAAAGGTGATTGGATAACGGTTTTTGCGAGAACTAGAGTTTCATACCTCCATAAGGTCACGGTAAATCAATCGTGACCCTATTTTTTTGCCCAAAATCCAATAGCTCGGTGGTTTCTTCTCTACAAATACAAAGTGCCTGGCAAAACAAGCAGACCATGCTACTCATCCGTTTTGGTTCTAGTAACCGGATTGCCACCAATGGCAAATAGTCAACTGCACCCGTTCAGGAGTAGCCAATAGACAAAAATATTGGTTTATCTTCTGCTTTTGCTTTAGCAAAGGCTTCATCATTCCACGCATACCAATCAACAGGGTTATAAGCATGTTGAAGTAGATATGGGCTTTTTTCATTTATTAGTCTATTGGCTACTTTATCAGTAGTAGGCACCGGCATCACTCCTTTCAAACTAAATTTGATTTAGTATACCCAAATTTTCGAAAAATAAAGAAACCTCACAGAATTTAGTGAGGTTTAGGATTCAGAATTTATTTACTTTCAATATGTAGAAAATGCTTATACTACACAATGTTTCGCATTTGAATCAAGCCACTCTATAATAAAATCGAATCTTTCTTTCGTCAATCCATGACCGCCTTGATATCTCTTGTGATGCAGGTTGTGTAAGGCTTTAAGTTCTGAATAGGTTGGGCTGGCTTTTTCAACGATATATGAAGCATCTCTTGAATATTTATCATCTTCCGCAGAGACAATAAGCAGTCGTCTTGGTGCAATACAAGATACCAAATTAAATATATCGTATTTGCTGTGAAAGCTCGGAATTACACTCGCCATTTCAATCCCAACATTGTTTATCATGCGATTTTCATAAG
>JAUQXG010000133.1 GCA_030834765.1 Lutispora sp. | reverse complement strand
TCTCTTACCTCCTCCCAAAGCGCTGCACCTTTTAAGCTTTTTTCTACGATATCGTCTAATTTCTTCTTATCCTTTATTCCATGTATTCTAGATCCATAAGCAACATTATCATAGACTGTCATGGGAAATGGATTTGGCTTTTGAAATACCATTCCAACTCTTTTTCTTAATTCAATTACATCATATTTATATATATCCATTTTATCTAACTTGATGTCTCCAGAAATTTTAACATGCTCGATTAGATCATTCATTCGATTTAAAGTACGCAGGAAAGTTGATTTTCCGCATCCCGAAGGCCCAATAAAAGCGGTAACAGCTTTTTCTGGCAAATCAATATTAATATTTTTTAAAGCTTGAGCATCTCCATAATAAAGGTTTAAATCTTTAACTTCTATCTTATTCTCCATTCTTATATACTCCTTTTATACCTTAACTAATCTGTTAATAAGTTTATTTGCCACTAAATTGATTATTAATACAGTAATGATCAATACAGAAGCCGTCGCATACATATTATCTTTAGAAAGGCCTTCTGAAGCTAATATGTATAAATGAACTGCCATTGTTCTTCCAGGACGCCAAACAGAGCTTGGCAACCCTAGGGAGCTTCCTGCAGTGAATATAACAGCTGCTGTTTCTCCTACAACTCTGCCAATTCCAAGTATTACTCCAGTTAAGATACCTGGGATAGCCGTAGGTAAAACAACTTTATAAGTAGTCTGCCATTTTGTAGCACCTAATGCTAAGCTGCCTTCTCTATATGATCTAGGAACAGCTTTAATCGCTTCTTCTGTTGTTCTTATAATGGTGGGTAATATCATTAATGTTAATGTTAATCCACCAGAAACAATAGAGTATTTAAATTTTAGAAAAACTACAAAAAATACATAACCAAATAATCCAAATATGATAGAAGGTATGCCAGAAAGAGATTCTGTAGCAAATCTGATAATCTTTATTACAGGACTTTCCTTTGAATACTCAGTAAGAAATGTTGCTGCTGCTATCCCAATTGGTGCTGCAATAATTAAGGAAAAAATCGTCAAATATAAAGTTGTTATGATTACGGAAAAAATACCGCCTTCCTTACCCATATTCTCAGGTTCTTGTGTTAAAAAATCCCAGGTAACATAGGGCAATCCATTTATCAGTACACTTCCTATAATTGCAAATAATATAATTATTGTAAGTATTGCACATATCCAAAGAAGTGTAAATGCAAATTTTTCTGATGCTTTAATGGTTTTTACAGATTTAGAAGACCCATGAGACTTCTTTGTATTCTCTATTGAATTGTTCAATTTATTCACCCACTCTCTTCGGAATCATATTTGCTATGAAATTAAGAATCATAATAAATATAAATAAAACAACCCCAGTGGCAAACAAAGCCTTTTGATGCTCTCCTGATGCATATCCCATTTCAATACCAATATTTCCTGTCAATGTCCTAATAGGTGATAATATACTATTTGGTATGGTTGTGGTATTCCCTGTAATCATGATTACTGCCATTGTTTCTCCTATCGCTCGCCCCATACCTAAAACTACAGCTGCTAATATGCCAGATCTTGCAGAAGGAACAATTACATTTGATATGGCCTGCCAGTGTGATGAGCCTAGTGCAAGAGATCCTTCTTTATATTCTTTTGGTACAGACCTGATTGCTGCTTCAGAGATATTCACTATTGTAGGTAAAATCATGATAGCTAATATAATACTTCCAGCTAAAATACTAAAGCCCTGATTATGAAATGTTTTTCTAATAAATGGGACAATAACAACTAGTCCGTATAATCCATATATTACGGATGGTATTCCTGCTAGCAACTCAACACCTGGTCTAATTACCTTTGCAAGTTTTGTATTGGCTATTTCGGCCAAGAAAATAGCACAGCCAAGTCCAATTGGCACACCAATTGCCAATGCTCCAGTAGTTACAAGTAAAGATCCTACTATCATAGGATATATTCCATACTCATGCCTCATAGGAGCCCAAGTAGTGCCGAAAACAAACTTAGTAAAACCATATTTACTAATAACCGGAATTCCTTCTTTTAATATAAAAAAAGAAATCAGTAAAACCCCAATAATGGCAACAAGTGCGCATATAAAAAGCAAAACTTCTATGATTTTTTCATATGACTTCATATTTATTCCCCCTCAAGCTAGCTCACCTTTTAGTAAAATAATAATATATAAAAGTGTAATCTATATTGATTATTTGTTAATTCTATGTTAAATATTATAGATTAAAAATAAATATAGAGAATAAATAAAAAAGGCTCCTATTTGAGCAATAGGATACCTTTTAGAAACTCATTTCCAGAAAGCTCAAAATAAGTCACTTCTCTACTCATTATAAAATTATAAAAACTGCTGATTTTCAGCAGTTTTTATATGGTACATTAAATTATTTTACTTTTAAATAGCTGTGGCTTTCAACCAAATCTTGTCCTTCAGGACTTAATATAAAGTCAAGAAACTCTTTTGCTAATCCAGTAGCATCTGTTTTTGTTAACATTAAAAATGGTCTTGAGATTTTATAACTTCCAGAATATATATTTTCTTCGGTACAAACCTGTCCATCTACTTTAATCAGCTTTACATCAGTCTTATCTTTAGCTGATCCAAAGGAAGCATATCCTATTGCATTTGGATCACTAGACACTGTTGTCATGACTGCTCCGGTTGAACCTTGTGTTATAGCAGAAGCAGCAGTTTTATCAACTTTATTATCCCCTTCTGTAACTTCCAGTTTTGTTAATTCGATGAATGCTCCTCTTGTACCAGAACCTTCTTCTCTTGTAACGATTGTAATTTTTCCGGCTTTGCCGCCCACTTCTTTCCAGTCAGTAATTTCACCCGTATATATCTTTTTAATTTGATCCATGGATAAATCTTCTACTCCATTTGCAGGGTTTAAAATTACTGCAATTCCGTCAATAGCTATTTTATATTCTTTTAATGATTTTTCTTCTTCCTTTAAGTCTCTTGAGGACATCCCTATATCTGCTACGCCATCCATAGCCGACTTAATTCCAACTCCTGAACCTCCACCTTGTATATCAATTGTAGCATTTGGGTTTTTCTCTTTAAACTTTTTTACAAGCTCTTCTGCAAGAGGTTGTACTGATGTTGATCCGCTAATAGTAATGCTTCCTGTTTGCCCTTGTCCCTCAGGCTGTTGTTCTGGAGTTTGTGCTGGAGTTTGCTGCGGTGCACACCCTGCCAACACCCCTATTATTAATATCGCTGCACATACTAGTGCAAGTATTTTTTTATTTCTCATTTTACTTCCTCCCTCAAATTCTTTTTATAGTTAAATGCAATTGCATTTATTTTCTCCAAATTAATTTTTGCAATAAAATTAATTCCTATTCCCATGCTTTACTTTGTGTAATCACTTGATACATTTACTATACTTCTTAACTGTTAACTAACTATAAACAGAATGTTAAGTGCAGGTTAATTAATAAGGAATATAAGATTAAGTGATATCGTTTTGTTCAAAAAACAAAAAAGGCATATCATTATACCTTTTTTGATAAAATTACTTTAAATTTTGTACCGATACCCACTTTGCTCGCTACTTCAATTTCTCCATTATATGATTTAACAATATGTTTCACAATAGCGAGTCCTAATCCAGTTCCACCTATTTTTTTTGATCTAGCTTTATCCACTCTATAAAATCTCTCAAATAGTCTGGGAATATGCTCCTTGGGAATGCCAATACCGCTGTCACTGACGGTTATTATTAATTTGCTTTCATTGTCATAAGCTTCAATAGATACACAGCCATTTTCCTGTGTATATTTTATTGCATTATCAATCAGATTGATAAGCATTTGTTTAATCTCATCATTATCTCCTATGAAATCATTTGATTTTAATCTGATATCTTTTGACATACTAATATTTTTATTTTGCGCCTGACTAGTCATAATAGAGACAACATGATTAATCAGTCTTTCAATATTGACTACAGCTCTGTTTTGCTTAACCTTTTTATTTTCAAGCTCAGATAAAGATAAAATATCGTTAATCAATCTAAATAATCGATCAGCTTCTTCCTCTATAATGCCTAAAAATCGCGAAGCCGTTTCATGGTCATCCAAAGCCCCCAGCCTCAATGTTTCTGCAAATCCTTTTATTGATGTTAATGGGGTCTTCAATTCATGAGATACATTGGCTACAAATTCGGTCCTAATTCTTTCAAGTTTTCGAATTTCTGTGATATCTTGTATGATGATGATGATTCCAATTACATCTTCACTATCATTATATTTTATTGGATTTGTATATATTTTCAGATTTTTTTCTTCAGGGTAACTTATAACGATCTCTGTAGATTCAAAATGTTTTTTCTCAATAATTTGTCTTAAAAAATCATCCATATCGTTATTTCTAGCTATTTGAAGCAAATATTTCCCAGTGACATCTTTTTCTCTAATATTTAAAATATTAATTGCAGAAGGGTTCATAAATAAAACACGTTCATTGTTATCCACAGCGATAATTCCGTTAATTACACTTGATAAAATAGCTTCCATCTTTGAGTTTTTATCCTTAAGACTATTGATTGTCTCATCAAGTTTTGCCGCCATATTGTTAATAGAAGTTGATAGCTCGCCTATTTCATCTTTGCTTGATATGTCTATTCTTTTATCAAATTGTCCTCTAGATATCTTAGAAGACATATAAGTCATTTCTTTTATAGGGCTTGAAATATAGATGGATACTCTATATCCCAAAATTGCTGCGATAGCTAATCCAACGATTAGTGATATTAAGGTATTCATATAAATACCTTTCTTTAATAAATTGATATCATTCAATCTAGTTGATAGCCTAATTACCCCCACAATTTTATCATTAGAATAATATGGTATTGCACAATATAGTAAATCCTCACCAATAGTAGTACTGTGCCTTTTTTCCAGGCCAACTTTTCCTTCTAGCGCTTCCAGTATTTCTGGTCTGTCATGATGATTGTCCGTAGATTGAATATTTGCATCTGAATCACCAATCACTTTACCTGAAATATCAATTACAGTAATACGCATATTGGATCCAGGCTTTATTTCTTTAAGATATTCGCTCAAATTCTCGTCGGTATGATAATGAATCTTATCAGTCACAATCTCTCTTACCAGATAAGCATTGGAGATAATCCCATCATTTATACTCTTATAATTTTGGTTCTCCATACTTTTCATAAAAAGCATACTACTGATTAAAATGCCTGTGACTAATACAACCATAAAGCTTAAAAATATTCTCTTTTGCATAGAAATCAATCACCTGCACTATTCATTCTATATCCAACGCCTCTTATGGTCTCAATTAGCTGAGATGAGCTATCGTCACCCTCTATTTTCTGTCTTAGATGTCTTATATGAACATCAACCGTTCTTGTTTCTCCGATATAATCATATCCCCAAATCTTATCCAAAAGAAAGTCTCTCGTCAAAACCCTCCCTCTATTTTCTGCTAGCATTCTCAAAAGTTCAAATTCTTTTAATGTAAGTATTATCTTTTGGTTATTCTTTCTTACTTCATATTTTTCAGTATTGATTTCTATATCACTCACTTTAATAATCGTCTTATTTAATTCTGCTTCATTCACAACGTTGCTATCAGTGGTTCTTCTTAATACCGCTCTTATTCTTGCTATTAGCTCTTTTACGCTAAAAGGCTTCGTTAAATAATCATCTGCTCCTAGTTCTAATCCAAGTATCTTGTCTAGTTCTTCCCCTTTTGCTGTAATCATAATGATAGGGGTCTTTTCTGTTCTTTTATCCATACGCAGTCTTTTACAAATTTCAAGGCCATCCATATCAGGAAGCATAATATCCAGGATAATAACGCTAGTATTGCTCTCTCGACCTACTCTAAGACCTTCCTCTCCGTTTTCAATTATTGTTACATCATATCCATCTTTTTCAAGATTATATTTCAAAAGCTCTTGAATATGAAGGTCGTCCTCAATTACTAGGACTTTCTGTTTACTCAATTTCATTCCTCCTACTTTATCTCAATTCCATAATTGCAGACAGGCTGCCCGTTTTCCCTTTATCTCTTCTATATGAAAAAAACAATTCTTCATTGCATTTTGTACATAGTCCACTTACTGTGATGTTTTCTTTTTTTACACCTAGATTGATAAGCATATCCGTGTTAATCTTCCAAAGATCTATATAGTATTTTCCATTCTCTTTATAAGTAATGAAGCTATTATCATTCCCAAATATTGAAATGAACTGCTCTGCAACATCATAATCCACTTCAAAACAGTCTTTTTCAAGAGATGGTCCAATTGCCACCAAACAGTTGGCAGGGTCTGTAGAATAAATTTCTTTCATCTTAAATAATGTTTTCTCAACAATCTTTTGTATTGTTCCTTTCCACCCAGAGTGTACTAAGCCTATCGCGTTATTTACAGTATCCACCAAATAAATCGGTACGCAATCTGCATAGTAGGTAATGATTGGCACTCGTCTAAGATTTGTGACTAAGGCATCAGCTAATATCGCTTCCCCTTCACGAGCGATCCCTCTGCCAATATCATTTTCTTCCACTACATAGACCTCATCGCTATGAGTTTGATATGTGCTTACTAATCTTTTATAATCAATTCCTATCGCACTGCATACAGTATTTAAGTTTTTTAATACATTTTCTTTGTTATCTTGCTTAAAAATTGATGTATTTAACGTTGAAAAATAACTGCTGCTCACGCCGCCTTGTTTTGTAGTAAAGCAATGATTCACAAGATTTGTTTGCTCCAAGGATGGAACAGTCAAATAAACTAATTTATTATTTTTATTTATTTTAAACCCAGATTTAATATTTATCCCTCCCAATGTCTCTTTTTATATCATTAAACTTCTTATTTATATGGTAATATTTTTTTCTATTTTAATCAATGATACAAAAAAATAAAGATCTTCATTTAGATCTTTATTTTGATAAACGCTATAAAAATATTATGTTTTTATATATAACTATGCACTAATATGAAATTTTGCTTCTTTATGTATCAATAAGCTGTTGGCTACATCAATAATTCTTTGGTTTTTAGAGCCTCTAAAAGCCAAGTTAATATCTTTTAACTCTTCTATATATGGCCCATCTATTAAAATATCTATAAGACGTAATAATTCTAATCTGCTTGAATTATTATCAGCTATAATCTGTTCCAAGGTATAGCCTGTATAAGCTACTATATGTACATGATGCTGTTTTAAGGCCTTTGCAATGCATATAAAAGCCTCCGATTGCAAAAAAGGTTCTCCTCCGGAGAAAGTCACTCCATCAATATATTTTGAATGAAGTATATCCTGAATTAAAAAGTCTGTTTCTACATCATATCCTTGATTCATGCTATGGGTATCAGGATTATGGCAGCCTTGACATTTATGATTACATCCTTGAGCAAAAATCACATATCTAAAGCCTGGACCATCTACGATACTTTCTTTTGTTAACCCAGCTATTCGGAGGTTCATCTACATATCCCTCCTTACATATTATGGATTTTTCTATCAAATAACTCTGCTTGCTTTGCATCATTAAATCTATCTATAGTAGAAAGGTATCCGGTTATCCTTCTAATACGCCTTATATCATGACTTCCGCAACCTGGACAATTATTATCAATGATTCCTGAGATGCCGCATTCCTTACATTCATCAATAGGGAAATTCAAACCCGCATAACCCATATCATGATCTTTCATATATCTTAGAATCTTTTCAAAAGCTTCTATATTATCTTTTGGTGATGAAGGAAGCTCAACATAGCTTATATGTCCTGCATTACATAGCTTATGAAAAGGAGCCTCTTTTTCTATCTTTTCAAATACACTTATTTTATAATTTACAGGAATATGATAAGAATTTGTATAGTATGCTTTATCTGTGACTCCTGGAATTTCTCCAAAATAATTTTTGTCTTTTTCTAAGAATCTACCACAGGTACCTTCTGCAGGTGTAG